>JBBSAF010000142.1:0-6869 GCA_038252525.1 Tepidisphaerales bacterium | reverse complement strand
CGTTGTCGGTTGCCAGTGGGGAGACTCGCGTCGCCGGCCCATGGCGAAACGCCAATCATCAAGAGTGCCCTTTTGCCGCTGACCCATGACATATGACCAATGACCAATGACCCATGACCAATGACATCCCACCAATGACATTCGACGGTATGGCCACCGACGCGGGATGCGACATTGTGTCGCACTCCTAAAATCGAAAAAATCCGAAACCTTTTCGCTTGCATTCATCGAGGCCAATGATGTATAGTGTCCGGCTAAGGGTGGCGGGTTAGTCGGTTCTGCCTCGAGAAAGCGCTGCGTGTCTTTTGCCTCTCTCCAGTTTTCGGATTCCACTCCTCCCGCATCGGTTGGCTATTCAACCTCTTTCGAATTGGCCCGGAAAGATCCACCCCTATTTTGGGCCTCAAGTTACCCATTCCAGGAGATAACCAATGGGTAAGAAGTTGTATGTCGGTAACCTGAGCTACACTGTCGATAGCTCGGAACTGGAGCAGTTGTTTGCTCCGCACGGGACTGTGGAATCTGCCCAGATCATCAGCGACCGCGAGACCGGACGCTCCAAGGGCTTCGGCTTCATCGAAATGGCGTCGGATTCCGATGCCCAGTCGGCGATCGCCGCCCTCAACGGCCAGCAGCACAATGGCCGCGCCCTGACCGTCAATGAGGCCCGCCCGCGCGAAGAGCGCTCCGGCGGCTTCGGCGGCGGCAGCGGTGGTGGTGGTGGCGGTGGTCGTGGTGGCTACGGCGGCGGCGGCGGTGGCGGCGGTGGCCGCTCCGGCGGTGGCCGTGGTGGCTTCGGCGGCGGCAGCGGCGGTGGCCGCTCCGGCGGCGGGCGCGACCGCTACTAAATCCCGTCAGTCTGTCAAAAAGACTGTACAAACCTGCCGGCCCGCGGATTCGTCCGCGGGCTGGCTGTATTGTTGGGTGAGAAGGCGACTGACGTAGGGAGAATGAGGGGCCAATCTCTTCGACGTTACATGCAAGTCAACAGCCGCCCGTCGGGATCCGTGTAGCTCAGCCGCCCCGGCTGAGTGAATGGTCAATGGCATCCCCCCTGAAGCACATCCGAGGGTGGGTATGCGTCACGATTGTCGCGCGGATATTGAGGCCGAACCGAGAACGGCGTCGCAGCAAAGGGCTGTCAATGTGCATGAGTGGCGATTCGTACAAATGGGGGGCAAAAATTGCGGGTGAATTTCCCTGGATGCAAATGGCCGGATTGCGAGGGTCATTCCGCGGGCGCCCAAGGCAGGGTGTGGTCGGAGCGGACGGGGATGGGGCGATTTCGGGCGTCGACGGCGACGTAGGTGACGATGGCGTTGGTGACATCGACGCAGGATCGCCCATCGTATCGTTCGGACCAGACATCGACCTTGACGGTGACGCTGGTGTGGCCGACGGCGAGGGTGCTGGTGAGCAGCGTCACCACGTCGCCGACGAAGACGGGCTGCTTGAAGTGGACCTTGTCGAGGGCGACGGTGACATAGCGGTGCAGTCCGTGGCGCCGGGCCTCGAGGACGCCGGCGACATCGACGTGGGAGAGGATGACGCCGCCGAACACGGTGCCTTGGGGGTTGGTGTCGGCGGGCATCATGACGATGCGGAGGCTGGGGGTGCGGGGGGAGGGGGACATGGGGGCAATCTACCCGGCGAAGCGGCAAGGCGGCAATATTCGCGGGAAATGCGCAGGGCACAAAAAAGAGCGCTGTGATGGCGCTCGGGCGGATATAATCGCACTTCGACATGGCGCGTCGATTCGAGTGGCTCGAAGGGAACCTTGGCAAGGTCGCGGCCCATGGACGTTCGGCGGAGGAGGTCGAGGCCGCGTTCGACGAGGTGTTGTTCCTAAAGCGACGCGAGGGTGACTCGCTTAAGATGTTCGCCCGCACGCCGCAGGGACGCCGGATCTGGGCCATGTGGCGATGGGATGAGGACGATCTCGGAGCCTCGCCGTTTTGGGGTGAGGAATGCGATCACATGATATTCGTCATCACCGCATATTAATGGAGCGATGGACATGACCGCACCGACAACCGATACCCGGAGCCGCGCTCGCAAGGAACGGGATGATGTTTTGGCCGGAGAGGCGCCCTTGTCCCCCCCTCCCTTGGCGAGTGATGTCGCCGTCGCGCCGGTGGAGGAGCATCTCCGGCGTCTTCAACGGCGTCCCTTGGCGTTGGCGGGAGTGGTGGAGAACGGTGTGGTGCGTCCCCTCGATCCGTCGGTCAAACTGACGGAACGCGCCCAAGTCATCATCGTCACGTCGGAAGCGGCGGAGGGGTGAGGCGCCCGTGGCGGGCCGGGGTTGATCGCCGGTCGAGCTGGAAACACCGCTTGCGCGAATGGTCGTCGGCCTGCGGCCTTCATACACCGACGGCGAACTGCATTTCCGTGGCTTTCTCGACGACGGTTGAAGCGCGAAGGACCTCGATGCGGACGAGGCCGCCGTCGGAGGCATAGTCGGCGATGACGCCGGGACGGATCTCCTCGCTTTCCTGGATGCGTTGGTCGCGCAGGCGGATGGTGAGGGTGTCGGTTTCAGGGTCGTATTGAACCTTCATCAGGACAGCCCTTTCATATATCGCCGGAACTGCGACGATTTGTAAACCGTCACCACCACTATTTCCGCCGTCGATTCCTCGACAACGATCCGCAAGAGCATTTCGCGTTCAAGCACCCCGTCGTAATATCGTCCCATGAGGATTTCCCGACCGGGCGGATCCGGGATTCGATGCTCTGGATCGCCCAAAACCACATCGGCGACGACCTTGTCCACTTCCCGTTCAGCGAGATTGGACAGTGCGTGATCCGTCCATCGTATGGGCTATGCATGTTCCATTATACCCCGCGTGTCCAGGTTCGGGAGGCCGGGCGATCAATCCGGGTTCTTGCCCATCTCCAGCCGCCGGACGATTTCGGCGGTCGCCTTGGATTTGTTGAGGGTATAAAAGTGGAGGCCGGCGACGTCGTTGAAGACCAGGTCGCGGCATTGCATGGCGGCGTATTCGACGCCGATTCGGGCGATGGCTTGGGGATCGTGTTCGTGGCGCTCGAGCTTGGTGAGAAGGCGGTGGGGGATTTTGGCGCCGCACATGCTCACGAAACGCTTGATTTGGCCGACGTTGGTGATGGGCATGATGCCGGCGACGAGGGGGGCGCGGACGCCGGCGGCGGCGGCTTCGTCGCGGAAGCGGTAGAACTCGGCATTGTCGAAAAAGAGTTGGGTGACGACGAAATCCCCGCCGGCGTCGATTTTTTTCCGGAGATTCTCCAAATCGCGGGTGCGGTTGAGGCACTGGGGATGGCCTTCGGGGTAGCCGGCGACACCGATGCAGAAGTCGTGTCGGGCGGCGACGTGGGCGACGAGCTCGTTGGCGTAGGCGAAGCCGCCGTCGGTGGCGGTGAACTGGATCTGGCCGGACGGGGGATCGCCGCGGAGGGCCAGTACGTTGCCGACGCCGCGATTCCACAGTTCATCGAGCACCTCGCCGATCTGCTCGGCGGTATGGCCGACGCAGGTTAGGTGGGCCATGGCGAGGATGCCGAGCTCGTTTTGGACGCGTTCGACGAGTTCGACGGTTTTTTGCCGGGTGCTTCCGCCGGCGCCGTAGGTCACGGAGATGTAGCTGGGCTTGAGGGGGCGAAGCTCCTCGGCGGCGGCGAAGAGGGCGGAGAAGCCGGCGTCGGTCTTGGGAGGGAAGAACTCGAAGGAGATGGTGGGGCGGCCGGTGGCCAGGAGTTGGTCGATGCGTTGGCGTTGGATCATGTCGCCGCTCCGGTTGATTGCCCACCGACGAGGGCCGTGCCGACGGCCCAGGCGCCGGGGCTGGACCCGAGCAGGGGTTCGGCGCGGCGTCCGGTGCGGCGGTGGTATTCGGTCATGATGGCGTCGAGGGTTTCGTCGACGCGGTCGCCCTCGTTGCACAACACGGCGACGGTTCCGCCGCTGCCGCCGCCGGTGATCTTGGCGCCGTACAGGCCGACGTCCTCGTTCTTGCGGACCAGATCGACCAGCAGATCGCATTCGTCGGCGCCGAGGAGGGCGTCGTTGGTGTAGGAGACGTGCGAGGCGTACATGAGGTGCCCGGCCATGTTGAGTTGTTTGCGGCGTTCGGGGTCGCCATAGGGGAGGGCGGCGGCCTTTTCGAGGCAATCGACGAAGTTGCGGACGCGGGTGGCCTCGTGGACGTGGTGGTCGGTGGCCTGTTGGATGTGGTATTCGACGTTGGGATCGACGACGGTGGCGGTGTCGGCGGTCGGGCCGAACTTATCGAGGAAATCGACGCCCTTCATTCGTTCGGGCAGATAGCCGCGGAAATAAGTTTTGTAATCGTCAAGGGGGAGGTTGGCGAGGTAGCCGCTCATGGGGTCGGCGATGAGGGTTTTGCCGGCGGCGGCGCCCATGTCGCGCATCTTGGCGAGGATGACGGTGTGGCCCATGAAGGCGGCGCAGCGGGTTTTGCCGTACATGCCGCCGCCGACGGAGTGGCGGACATTGGAGTTGACGCCGACGATGCGGATGCGGTCGGGGAGTTTCAGGGACGGCAACAGTTCGTGGGGTTGGCAGCGCATGCGCATCAGCATTCCGCGTTCGCCGACGCAACTGGCGACTTGGTCCATGATGCCGCAGGGGGCGCCGACAATGGCGTTCTCGACGCGCTGGCAGAGGGCGGCGAGCCTCATCGGGTCGAGCCTGTCGGCGATGGCGAAGTGATCGCGGAGGTTCATCATCGTCGCCACCTCGACCGAGGCCGACGAGCTGACGCCGGCGCCGAGGGGGACGGTGCCGTACAGGGCGAGATTCAGACCGGTGACGGCGGGATCGTTGAGGTCGATGAGCTTGGCCTCGTGCAGGACGAACAGGCAGCCGGCGAGATAACCGGCCCACTTGCGGCCGGGCTCGGCGAACTCGCGACGGAGGGTTTCGACGGGGTGGTTGGCCAGCGCGTCGAGGGGCATCGAGAGGGTGAAGGGCTGGTGTTCGTCGAGGAGGTTGAAAGAAAAGACCTGCAATCGGCGGTCATGACGCGGCTGGAGGGCGACGGCGGCGGCGCGGTCGAGGGTGGACTCGCACACGAGCGAGCCGGTGTAGTCGGCGATGCCGCCCATCACGTCGAGACGGCCGGGGGCGCGGCTGACGCGGAGGGGGCGCGCGGGATCGAACTCGGCCGACAGTTCCGCCGAGACGCGCTTCAGGAGCGCGGGGACCGGCTCAAGGTTCGGGAGTTCTCCGACCGGGCTGGGTGGCGGGAGGGGGGGTTGGCTCACGACGTGGCTCCACGGCTGGGGGTTGCAGGATGACGCGGTCGAACAATCGCCCGCCGGACGGCGGCTCGAAGCCGGCCGTCAACACATAGGGTCGGCCGCGATCGATGCCCGGATAGGCGAGCAGAAACGAATATGCGCGGCTGGTGTGGTCCCAGTGTCGGCGCTGATCGGCGGCGTCGGCGAGGGAACCGATCCAGGGGTTGACCACGCGGTCGCCGCGGGGATCGGGTCCGGCGCGATATTCAAACAGCTCGAACACCAATTTGCCGGCGGCCTTGGTGGGGTCGGTGAAGGCATCCTGGAACTCGACCAGGGCTTCGATGCCGTCGGGGCGCCCGTCGCCGGTCCAGTCCTTGATCTGGGTGAAGATCGGGTGGACCCGCATCGACACCGGGGCGAAGGGCGCGACCTCGGCGGCCCGACCGTCGGACGAAAGGTCGGGCTGATGACAACCCGCCAAGAGCGTCGCCGCGAGCAATGCAACCGCCAGTCGTGCCATGGGTTGCGAATGTAGGTTTGCCCGCGGGGGCTGTCAAACCGCGGCCGGACGCGACGAATCGCCCGGCGGGGGCTACCATGCGGGCATGAGTGAAAATGAAAAACCATTGGTCGCGGTGGTGATGGGGTCCAAGAGCGATTGGGAGGCGATGCAGCACGCCGATGCGATGCTGACGCGCTTCGGCATCGCCCACGAGTGTCGGGTGCTCAGCGCCCACCGCACGCCGGTTCAGGCCGGGGAGTTCGCCACGGGCGCCGAGTCGCGCGGATTGGAGGTCATCATCGCGGCGGCGGGGATGGCGGCGCACCTGGCCGGGTTCATCGCCGGGCAGACGATCGTGCCGGTGCTGGGGGTGCCGATGGATTCGCCGAATCTCAAGGGGATGGATTCGCTGCTCTCGACGGTGCAGATGCCCGGGGGGATTCCGGTGGGAACGCTGGCGATCGGCAAGGCCGGGGCGATCAACGCGGCGCTCCTGGCGGTGGCGTTCATGGCGAACAGCCGGCCGGAGCTGCGGGAAAGATTACGGGAATACCGGGCGGAGCAGGCGGCCAAGGTGCTGCGCGAAACCCTGCCGTGAGACCTCGCGGCGGCAGGCGTCGGGGCGATGTTTCCACGGCGGCGAGCACCCCGCGAGCACTCTTGCCGTGAAAGGGCTCCGGCGATGGATTGGGTTTATTTGGACAACAACGCCACGACCCGTCCGGCGCCGGAGGTGGTCGGGGCGATGATGGCGGCGCTGGCCGAGGGGTGGGCCAATCCCTCCAGCGCGCATCGCATGGGACAGACGGCGAGGCACGCGGTGGATCGGGCGCGGGGGCAGGTGGCGGCCTTGGCGGGTTGCGGCGAGGGGCAACTGATTTTCACGTCCGGGGGCACCGAGTCGATCAACGCCGCCGTGCGCGGGCTGATGGCGGGGCGGGCGCCGAGGCGGAGGCTGGTCACCAGCGCCGTCGAGCATTCGGCGATGCGGGAGTTGGCGATGCGGATGGAGGGCGAGGGAGTGGACGTCCGCATCGTCGGGGTGGATCGGCCGGGGCGTCTGGATTGGGATGAATTGGATCGCGCGGTGGATGGCGACACGGCGGTGGTGTCGATCATG
>JBBSAF010000141.1:0-6876 GCA_038252525.1 Tepidisphaerales bacterium | reverse complement strand
TCGCTGGGGGCGGTGCTGGTCGATGAGAAGATGAAGGTGTGGAAGGGCGAGACCTATGAACGGGCGATGGTGAATTATTACCTGGGGATCATTTACTACATCGCCGGGGATTACCAGAACGCGCGGGCGGCCTTCGAGAACGCGCTGTTCAAGCTGGTGGATTATGGCGAGGATCCCGACGACGACCACGCCGCACAAAGCGAATCCAACTTCATCGTCGCCCGGCTGATGCTGGCCAAGTGCTGGCAGCGACTGGGGCGCGAGGATCTGGCGCGGGCGAACTTCCAGGCCGTGACCCAGGCCCGCCCGGATTTGTCGGCGCTGGCCGATTATGACCTGAACGCCGGTTCCAACTGTCTGTTGGTGGTGGATTACGGGTACGGGCCGCGAAAGCAGACGACGTTCGACGGGTCGATCGTGGGATTCGGACCCTTGCCGGAACAGGAGGGTTCGATCCCGTCGCCGCGGATCATCATGGATGGCAAGTTCGTGGCGTTGGGGGATGTCGCGCGGGCGCCGGTGGACCTGCTGGCGATGGCGCAGGATCGGCGATGGCAATCGATCGACACGCTGCGAGCGGTGAAGAGCGCCATCGGCACGGGTCTGATTGTGGCCGGGGCATACGAGGGGATGCGCGGGCTGAACGAGGGCGGATCGGCCCAGCGGCGCGACCTGCTGGTGGGGGTGGCGATGCTGGGGGCGGGTCTGTTGCTGAAGGCGACCAGCCAGGCGGACATCCGACAGTGGGAGATGTTGCCGCGGACGAGTTTCGTGATTCCGCTGCGACTGCCGGCGGGGGTCCACGACGTGACGATCGACTTCCCCGGCGTGGCGGGGATGGGGCAAACCCTGCGCAACCTCGTCGTGCCGCCGACGGGGGAGGTGACGGTTTATGTGAGGATGATGAGGTGGGGGAACTGAGCGGTTGATAGTTGGCGGTTGGCAGTTGGCAGGAGGACGGGGGGACGGGGACGGGGCAGGCATTTCATTCGCGGGCCATGGAGCACGGCTTGACGTGGCTCGCCGCCGGGGAGTTACGGACACTTCAAATGAAAACACGACGGGAGCGCCACGCGGTGCTCCCATCGTGCGGAGGAGGAGAACACACGTCCGTCATTTGCCGCGGATGAGCACGAATCGCGAACCTTCGCGGCCGGTCAGGTAGAGTCGAACCCCCTTGGTCAAATCGGCCTTGGACATCGCCGCGTCGGCCTCGGCGGCGGTCTTCACCACTTGGTCATCGACCCGGGTGATGATGTCGCCGACCCGCAGGCCCGCCTTCGCCGCGGGGCTGCGGCGTTCGATGGCGGTGATGATCGCGCCGGCGGCCGGGGCGTTGGGCATGCCCAGTCGCTCGCCGGTCTTGGGCGTCACCGATTCGAGGGTCACGCCGAGATCATTGGCCTTGGTCGCGTCGCCCCGATCGGGGTTGGCGCGGTCGCCATTGCCTTGGGCGGCGGCCATCACGTCCTCGGGCTGTTCGCCGAGCTTCAGCTTCACCGATTGGTCCTTTTTGTCGCGGAACACATTCAGTTTGACCTCGGTTCCGGCGGCGGTGGCGGCGACATGGTTGCGGAGTTGCTGCATGTCCTTGACCGGCTTGTCATTGAATTGGGTGATGATGTCGCCGGGCTGGAGGTGGCCGTAGGCGGGGGTGCCGGGGAAGACGTCCTCGACGAGCACGCCTTCGGCCGATTCAAAGCCGAAGCTTTTGGCGATGCCCTGCCCGCGCGGCGAGGCGAGGTCGCTGATGCTCACGCCCAGCCAGCCGCGGGAGACCTTGCCCTTGTCCTTGAGTTGGTTGTAAACGAACTTGGCTTGGTTGGAGGGGATGGCGAAGCCGATGCCCTGGAATCCGCCGGAGCGGGTGGCGATGGCGGTGTTGATGCCGACGACCTCGCCGCGGATGTTGACCAGCGGGCCGCCGGAGTTGCCGGGGTTGATGGGGGCGTCGACTTGGATGAAGTTCTCGTAGCCGCCGGCGCCGAGGATGCCGACATTGTTGCGGTTGAGGGCCGACACGATGCCGTGGGTCATCGAGCCGATGTAGCCGAAGGGGCTGCCGAAGGCCATGATCCAGTCGCCGCGGTCGAGCTTGTCGCTGTCGCCCCACTTGGCCGCCATGAGGTGGTCGGATTCGATCTTGACGACGGCGAGGTCGGTCTTGGGATCGGCTCCCAGAAGCTTGGCATCCTCGATCGTTCGGCCGTCGGCGAGGGTGACGGTGAGCTCCTCGGCGTCGCCGGCGACGTGGTTGTTGGTCAGGATGTAACCGACCGATCCGTCGGTCTCCATGATGACGCCCGACCCGGTGCCCATGACGATGCCGCCCTCCTGGTCCTGCAGCTCGGGGGGCACGTCCGGTTGGCCGTCGCCGTCGCGGTCGGGGAAGAATCGTCGGAGCTGCTCCTCGTTGAACGGCATCCGCGCGTGCCCGGCGGCGTGCTTGCGGACGTTGATGTTGACCACCGACGGCTCGACGACCTTGCCGACCTCGCGGAAGACCTTGGCGAGATCCTCGACGTTGGCCAGTTGCTCGCGGGTGGCCTGGACCTCCTGCTGGGCGCGGGCGAACTGGGCGTCCTTGAACAAATCGACCCCGACGAACCCGGCCGCCGCGAGGGCGCCGGCGAGGGCGAAGGTCTTCAATCCCTTGGCAAATGAACTCATGATCGGATCTCCTATGTTCACATCGTTCCATGGTCGGCGACCGGGGGCGGTGGATCGGCATCATCATGCCATCGCGCTGGTGTGCCCGTCAGCGCCGCGATTTCATTTTTCCGACAAGAAACGCGATTTTTCGTCCACCGGCATCACATAGTCGTGTTCGGTGGCCGGGTAGGTTCCATCGGCCACCCTGTCCACAAAGGTCGAACAACACTCGGCCAGGCTCTTGCCCGGCCCACCCAGCACCGGCACGAATCTCGGCGGCTTGGGGGACAATCCCATCAGGTCGTGGATCACCACGACCGCGCCGTCGCAGGCCGGACCGGCGCCGCATCCGATCACCGGGGCGTCGATTTTCGCCACCAGCGCCGCCGACAATTCCGGGGGGACGGCCTCCAGCAGGATCGCCGCGGCGCCGGCGTCGATCAGGGTTGCGGCCCCATCGACGATGGCCGTCGCCTCGGCGGCGGTGCGACCCTGGAAGCGATATCCGCCAAGCAATCCGACGCTCTGCGGCCGCAGCCCCAGGTGGGCCATGACCGCGATTCCGGCGTCGGCGAGGCGGCGGATGAGCCGGGCGTGGGTCGCGCCCACCTCCAGTTTCACGCAGTCGCAGCCGGAAAGTTTCACCATGTCGCAGACATTTTCGATCGCGCGCCCGACCGAGCCTTGGTAGGACCCGAAGGGCATGTCGCCGATCACCAGCGAAAGCGGCGCCCCGCGGCGGACGGCGGCGGTGAGCTCGATCATGAACGAAAGCGGGACCGGCAGCGTGGTTTCGTGCCCGAGGATGACGTTGGCCGCCGAATCGCCGACGAGCAGCATCGGGACGCCGGCGGACTGCATGATGCGGGCGGTGGTGAAGTCGTAGCAGGTGAGCATGGCGACCTTGCGGCGGGCAGACCGTGCGCCGCGCAGATCGGCGAGGGTGAACTTCTTGGTCAGGGGATTCATGGAGGCTATTATAGGCGCCGCGGGGTTTTTGGGGCGTTCACCTGGATCCATTCAAGAGAATCACATGGAAGTTTCGCATTTGATTCTGGCAACGGCGATGGCTGTGGCACTGGTGTCGGGGGCGCGGGGCGCCGACGCGACGACTCGGCCATTGCCGGAGGGGCGCTCCCTGCTGGAGGGCAAGACGCTCGCCGATTTCATGGATCCCAAGGCGGCGGCGTTCAACGTCTCGGCCGGCGCACTGGCGAAGATGGAGGTGGTGAAGGTCGCCGACCGACCGTTCGACACCGCCCTGCGGATCGAGACCCTTGTCCGTCCGGCGATGCCCTGGGGCATCCAGTGGGCGTTGGCGACCACCGCCGACATCAACCGCGACGATGTGGTGGTCCTGTCGCTGTGGGCGCGCTGCGTCGAATCGAAACATGAATCCACCGAAGGAACGCTCGGGGTGCTCATCGAGCAAGGCGGCGATCCTTACGCCAAGGTGCTGGCCATCGACCTGGGCATCGGGCGGGAGTGGGCGCACCTGCAAATCCCCGTCAAATCGGCCGTGGCGTTCAAGGCCGGCGAAGCCCGTGTGATGCTTCGGGCCGGATTCGATCCACAGGTGATCGAGGTGGCGGATCTGAAGGCGATCAATCTCGGCAAGTCCGCCGCGCTGGAATCGCTGGAGTTCAATGTCGGCTCGTACGATGGCGGCGCCGCCGACGCGCCTTGGCGGGCCGAGGCGGCGGCCCGCATCGACAAGCTTCGCAAGGGGGACATTACCCTTCGCGTGGTCGGCGGCGATGGCAAGCCGGTGGCCGGGGCGGAGGTTCATGTCCGCATGACCCGCCACGCCTTCGGATTCGGGTCGTGCGTCACCGGCGAGCTGCTGATGGCCACCGGCCCGGACGCCGATCATTACCGCGACATCGTGTCGCATTTCAGCCGAGTCGTCATGGAGAACGACCTGAAGTGGGACTCTTGGGAGGATTCCGGCCGCCGGGCGCGGACGATCAAGGCGATCGACTGGCTGTTGTCCAAGGGCATCGAGGTCCGCGGGCACAACCTGATTTGGCCGGCGTGGCGGTGGCTGCCCGCGCGCATCGCCAAGCTCAAGGACGATCCCAAGGCATTGGATGCGGCGATCAAGTCCCACATCGTCGAGGAGGTTTCGGCGCTGGCCGGCAAGATCGTCGAGTGGGATGTGGTCAACGAACCCTACGCCAACCACGACGTGATGGATGTCTTGGGAAACCAGGTGGTCGCCGAGTGGTACAAGCTGGCCGGGGCGACCGATCCGAAGGCGCTGCTGTTCGCCAACGACTATGGCATCCTGTCGGGCGGGGGACAGGACCGGGCGCACCGGGACTTTTATTTCGATCACATTCGCGGACTGCTGGACGCCGGCGCGCCGCTCCGCGGCATCGGGATGCAGGGGCATTTCGGCATGACCCGGACCAGCCCCGCGAAACTGATG
This sequence comes from Tepidisphaerales bacterium, assembly GCA_038252525.1. Classification (GTDB taxonomy): domain Bacteria; phylum Planctomycetota; class Phycisphaerae; order Tepidisphaerales; family Tepidisphaeraceae; genus JBBSAF01. The sequence continues at coordinate 1,793 of JBBSAF010000141.1, read as the reverse complement.
GAAATCCTCGACCGCTTCGGCGAATTGGGATTGCCCATCGAGGTCACGGAGTTCGACATGGACATGCCCAACGAGCGGTTGGCCGCCGAATACCTGCGGGACTTTTACACGGTTTGTTTCAGCCATCCGAAGGTCGAGGGCATCCTCATGTGGGGCTTCTGGGAGGGCGCTCACTGGATCCCCAACGCGGCCCTTTGGCGGCGCGACTGGAAGATCAAGCCCAGCGGGAAGATGTGGATGGATTTGGTGACCCGGGAGTGGTGGACCGACCAAACGGTCAAGACCGGCGCCGATGGCACCACGACATTGCGGGGATTCCAGGGCCACTACATGGCCACGACGGCCGACGGCGCGGAGACCAAGTTCGCGCTGGGCAAAGCGGGCGTGGAGGTTTTCGTCAAGTCGGCCCGTTGAGCGATGCGGTGGGGATGGGTCGGCGCGGGGCGAGACGGCCATTGCCGTCCCGGCCAAACGCCGTGGTTTCCACGTCGCGGGAGCGCCTCGCCCCCGCCTTTCCAATTCAAGCCGATGAGGACGGCGCGCAACGGCGGTTTTCACAACCTCCAAACCCATCTTCGCCCGGTGATGCCCCCCGGACGGGGCCGAGGCGGCCCCGCGACGCGGGGACTGCCGATGGCGGCGGAGGGCTTGTGCATAACAGCGGGGCCCTCGCCCCCGTTTTCACAACCCAAGTCCCCCTTGCGTAGGCCATTGGCCACTCACTCAGCCGAGGGCAGCTGAGCTACACCAATGACGGTCGGGCGGCTGGCGAGTAGGCCATTGACCACTCACTCAGCCGGGGGCGGCTGAGCTACACGAATGACGGTCGGGCGGCTGGCGAGTAGGCCATTGGCCACTCACTCAGCCGGGGGCGGCTGAGCTACACGAATGACGGTCGGGCGGCTGGCGAGTTGTGTGGGACAACGAGGCGAGGGCGCCACACGGACAAAAGAACAGGCCGCGGCGCCATGGGTCTCGAAAAATGGACGGGATCGGGCGGGACGGCGCCGATTCAGGAGGTCGGCGGTTCAGAGTTGGATGTTCTCGGCGGGTCCGAGGGTGACGAGGGTCATGGGACCCAGGGGGAACTCTTCGATGAGTTGGCGAAGGGAATCGGTGGTGATGGCGTCGAGGGTGGCCAAATCCTCGTCCAGCGAACGGCATTTGCCGTTGTAAAGCCACTGCCCGCCGAGGGCGCGCATCCGACCCAGGGGCTGTTCGCCATGCAACACCACTCCGCTGGCGATCTTGTTGCGCGCCCGTTCGACCTCGGCGTCCTCCAGATCGTGGCCGACGCGCGCGAGCTCGGCCTTGGCGATCTCCAGCGCCTCGGCGGCGCGGTCGGGATCGGTCGTCAAGGACAGGTAGTACGCCCCGCAGCCGTCCTGCGGCTGGCAACCGAAGTCGGCGTCCTCGGCGATGGCGTTGTCCACCAAGGCCCAATACAGCCGCGAGCCTTCATCCTCGCCGATGACATCCGATAGCACCCGCGCCGCGAATCGGCGCTCATCCTGGGCCGACGGCGCCGCGACCATGCCCATGGTGTATTGGCGGTTGAGCTTGGCGTCGACCATCACCTCGGTCTTGGGCCGATGCAGCGGCGCCGGCTGCTGGCGACGGGCACGGACCGTCGGCCAGTGACCCATGTGGGCGTCGGCGACTTCGACGATGTGGTCGAAATCGAGTTGCCCGGCGACGCTCAGAACCATGTTGCCCGGCCCGTTGCGCTCGGTGAAATAACCGGCCATGGCGTCGCGCTGGAGGCGCTTGATCGAGTCGGCCGATCCCAGCAC
>JBBSAF010000140.1:0-7086 GCA_038252525.1 Tepidisphaerales bacterium | reverse complement strand
TGGGGGATTTTGCCCGATACGGGGGTATATCCGGAGTTGATCCCACCGGCATTGCAACCCTACAGTTTGTATGACGGCGGGCATGATTTGCTTGTGGGACGGCTGCTTGATTTTTGGCATTTGAGCCGTCCGGAGGGGTATGTCGAACAGTTGGCGCCGATGCTGCGGCAGTTCGAGGCGGTGACGGCGTGCAGGGAGATCGACCAGCGGCTGGAGGAATTGGCCGTGGTGCATTCGGTGCCGGCGGCGGGGGGGCGGTGAAGGTTCGCCGCGGACGCAAACGGGTGACAGGTCGAGGGTGTCGGCCCCGAGGCTTGGCGTGAACGCAATCGACGCCACAAACATGATTTGCGCCGCGGATGGTTGGGTTGATCCTCCCCAATCCCGACGGGCGCGCCTCGGTTCCTCATCGCGGGTAACATTCCGCGGACAAGGAATCGATCAGGACCGAAACAACCTCTGCCTCTTCTTCATTCAAAGCCTCTTGTCTTTCTTCCATTCCCCCGGCCGGGCCCGATGCCAGGTCGCCGCGCGATGCGCGGGGGCATTTCACCCAGCCGTTCAGGCTCGCCGCCGTGCGTTATGCCCTGGCTTGCGGCAATTCGCAGCGGGCCGCCGCGGGCGACATGGGCATCAGCGACAAGACCCTTGGCGAATGGGTCGGCGATGCGCGACCCGACGCCGCCGGGGTCGTCGATGCCCCACGCTTTGACGAACCAGCCCAGCTTCGCGCGCGGAATCGCGAGCTGCCGGCACGCAATCAACGCCTCGCCGCCGAGCGCGACTTTGTGAAAAAGTGCGCCGGATTCGAGTGGATCGTCGTATGGTACAATCGAAAGCGAAGGCATAGTTCCCTCGGACACATCAGCCCGGACGCCTTCGAGGCACAACAGAACTGAACCGAACCGAAACGCGCACGTTTTTCGTGGGGAAGATCACGGACAGTTATCAGCCGGTCCGCCCGCCCATGCGGCTGGCGGGGGATGAGGCGGGGGAGGGACGCGGGATTGCCGTGGATGATCCGCTTTATTACCTGCGAAGTGTTTGCACATTCTGACGGATATGTTGAAGGCTACGGGCGTTCCCCAACTCTGGTGCGCGACGGGGGATTTTTCGCGGGACATCGACGGGATCGGGAGTCGCAACGATCCGTTCGCCAAAAGCCGGTCGCGCATGACGCATCGTTCGGACCTGAACTCGATGCGGGACAAGCTCCGTGGCGTGGTGGACGCCAACCAAGTTCGTGAACTGGTGGCCCGCAAGTTCGATGGATTGAAGATCGACGGTGACGCCGTGGGCCGGCTGGTGGCGCTGGACGGCGAGGGGGGCGAGGGGGGCGAGGGGGGCGTCCGGCTGGTGGAGAACGTGCTGAAACACGCCCGGCGGGCCGTGAAGGCGGGGAAACTGGATCGGGTGGACGCCCGGATCATCGGACAGTGCATTGATCGGTCATTGAGCGTCGGAACCAAGCGGCGGATGATTACCCGAGCGGCGGCGGGCACATGCCAAACCATGCCTGCAACGCCGTTGCCGTCGGCCCCGCCGGCGGCACGTTCAAAGGTGGGTTGAAGCAACTTCAACCGGCCTTTGAATGACAATCGAATAGGCTTTGACGTGCCCGCCAGTCGGCAATAATTGCCGGTCTTTTTGGCGGGCGGTTGTGTTTTCCGACGTGTTTGGTCTCAAGTGCATGTCCGAATATCCGATCTGTCATGTCCGTCTACACCCCCCGCCGCAACGTCCGATAATGCATGTTATGTTAAGTAATCGGTACCGGGTGAAAAATCGAGGCGGAATGCGCTGCGCGTAACGTCCGTAGGCCGATGCACCTGCCGAAGCGACAGACCCAGGATCCCCGCCGCCTGCTTGCGGGGCAGTTCCCCGGCCTTGATCCGTCCGAACACCCTCAACCGTTCCCGTTCCTTGCGACTCATCGTCAAATGCTCCATGGCGGCCTTCATCGCCAACCGGAGCAGGTGACATTTTAACTGCGCTACAACACCGACCTGTTGCAGGGCGAACGGGGCAATGGGGACAGGGAAAGGATGATAGGAACGCGGCCCTGAGAAATCCACCCCCGCCGAGTGCGTGAAAATGGTCACAAGCCTTTGCAAATAAGACACTTATGTGATTTGACCCGCCGGTTCGGTCGGCTAATCATTTGTTGGATGAATGCCGATAATCCCAATGTGGATGCGCGACCGGGACGACTTGCCGTCCGGCGCTGGACACCTTGGCGACCGACGGACCGACGCCCCGTTGGCTTCATCAATCGTGTCGGATCGTTCCCACGGAGGGGACGGCTCGCGTTGTCGCTGTCTGCTTGTACATGTCGGCCGGTCGGGACGTGGGCGTACTCGTTCCCGGCGGGGTCGGCGGATGGGACAGAGCCATGAACCGAGCGATTCTCACCACGGCGATCCTCTTGCTGATCGGGGCATGGTTCCACCCCCTCGTCGGCGGCGCCAAGCCCACCCCCCCCACCGAGACCGCGGGTCTCCCTGCGACACAACCATTTTCCACGAAAATACTTACGACGCCGACCCCGACGGCCCCGGCCCCGCTCACGCTCATTCGCGGACAAAATGGCTATTGGCGTCTCGCCCGCGATGGCAACGGCGTGTGGTGGTTCCTCAGCCCGGCCGGCAACCGCGAGTTCCTCAATACCGTCACCACCGTCCAGCCGTTCCAAGGCGCTCGCGATCCGGCCGGTCCGCAGTACGTCAGCGCGGACTGGAATGGCAAGGTCGGCGGGGAGGGCGACCTCGGCCATTGGGCCGTCGCCACGCTGCGTCGGGTCCGCGAAGCCGGCTTCAAGGGGATGGGGGCGTGGTGCAATCCGGCGTTTCATCAATTGGATGTGCCGATCACGCGGGACCTGAATGTCAGCGCGTGGATTCACTCCACCAACCACATCTACAGCGCCGAGTGGATCGCCGGCGCCGAGGCTGCCATCAAAACGCAGGTGACGGCGCTGCGCGACAACCCGCACCTGGTGGGGTATTACATCGACAACGAACTCGACTGGGGGGACAGCGGGGTCGGGCCGTGGATCTATTTCAACAATCTTGCGCCGACCGATCCCAACCGCGTCCAGGTGAGGGGCGTCATCCAGTCGGTGTGGAAGGATGTCGCCGGGTTCAATGCCGATTGGAACTGCGACATCAAGTCGTGGTCGGACCTGGACGGTTGGAAGACCTTCCCTGTCGCTCCGGCGGCTTATGCCAAACTGTATTCGGCGTGGCTGGAACACATGGCGACGGATTATTTCAAGACCACCACCTCGCTGATTCGCAAATACGATCCCAACCACCTGATCTTGGGGGTGCGGTTCAAGGGGCTGGGTCCGGCGGAGGTCGCGCGGGCGTCGCGGGATTTCACCGACGCCCAGAGCCTCAATTATTACGTCAACGACGCGGTCGCCGACCCGCAATTGTTCACGATGCTCCACGAGGAGTCCGGGCAGCCGATCATCATCAGCGAATATGCCTTCCACGCCCTCGATGGGCGCTCGGGCAACCGCAACACGGTGGGGTTCGCGGCCCAGGTGCTGGACCAGCAGGCCCGGGCCGACGGCTATCGTCTGTTCACCACACGACTTGCGCGGATTCCGTATTTGATCGGGGCCGACTGGTTCCAGTGGTCCGATGAGCCGCCGTCGGGACGCAACGCCGACGGGGAGGATGTGAACTTCGGGATCGTGGACATCGACGACCGTCCCTATCCGGCGCTGGTGGAGTCGATCCGGTCGACGACCCCCCTGCTCAATCCGCTGCACGCCGGAAGCGCCACCGACCCCCAGGCGGACGTATGGCGCGAGGATTTCACGGGCAAGGCCAACGCCGACGTGCCGTTTTTGGCCACGCCCATCACCCTCAACGGCGAACTGAGCGATTGGCCGCCGACGACGCGCCTGACGGGCATCCGCCATTCGCAGACCGTCGGGCTGGACCGCTCGGCCATCCCCGTGCCCAACATCCACCTGGGGTGGACCCATGAGGGGCTGTACGTGGGCATGGAGGTGTTCGACAACGACATCGCCGGCGCCCCGGCCGACGGGTGGTGGTGGACCAAGGACAATGTCGAGTTCTGGATTTCCACCAAGGCGGTGGGCAAGGACCAGACGAGCTATGATTCGGACTGCCACCAGTTCTTCTTCGTGCCCAACGACTTCCAGCGCGGGGCGATGGGTGTGGCGGGTCAGTGGCATCGGCCCGGCGATGGACTGTCGGACAATCTCATCCCCCACCCGTCGATCCGCACGGCGACGCGCATTTTGGCCGACCGATATGTGGTGGAGATGTTCATTCCAAGGACCGCGCTGCACGGGTTCGACCCGGAGCATCGCCCGGACATGGCGTTCAACATCCACGTCCGCAATTTCCAGCACGCCACCGATTATTTCTGGTCGGCGCCGAAGGAAGTCCACACCCAGCTGCGTCCCAACACCTGGGGACAGCTGCACCTGATGTCGCCGTCGAGCAACAATCTGGCGACGGTGGAATAATCGCCGTGTGAAATAATCGCCATTCCGGGGCCGGCGCCCCGATCCGTACAGTGGGTCGAAACCCTTACCCGAGGATCGACCCATGCCCACCAACGTCCTGATCGTTTACTACAGCGCGTTCAACCACGTCTTCGAGCTGGCCAACGCCGTGGCCGACGGCGCGGAGTCGGTGGCGGATGTGGAGGTGCGCCTGACGCGGGTGGCGGAGCTCGAGCAGGCGCGGGTGGGATTGTCCAAAAGCACGCATTACATCGCGGCCCAGGAGAGGCAGGCGGCGGTTCCGATCGTCACGCACGATGATTTGCGCTGGGCCGACGCGATCGCGTGGGGCACGCCGACGCGATTCGGCAACATGGCCGCCCAGATGAAACTATTCATGGAGTCGTTGAGTCCGCTGTGGCTCAAGGGGGAGCTGGAGGGGGTCCCGGCGGGGGTGTTCACGTCCACCTCCACCATCCACGGCGGCCAGGAGATCACGATCCTGAGCACGATGGTGCCGCTGCTGCATTTGGGAATGGTCTTTGTGGGGACGCCGTACGGGGAGAATCCGCAGATCTTGGTGACGGAGGGAATCGGAGGCAGCCCGTACGGCCCCTCGACGCTGGCCGGGCCGGACAATTCGCGGGAGGTGAGGGACGTGGAGAAGACCACCGCGCGGAACCTGGGAATTCGGCTGGCGAAAATGGGCGGGGCGTTGAAGGGATTGCGCCGTCGCGGGGTCTGATCGCGCAAGATCGGCGCGTCGTCTGGCGACAGGGCGTTTTTCGACTGTGAAACCCCCTATTATCGGCCCCCCCGACCGCGCGGAAATTGCCTTGGGGTGCGCTAAAGTTTGCGCTATGGATCATCCGAAATCTTAATCGGACACGCCTGTCGGATCGGTTTGGATCGACGGGCCGGTGAGCGAACGGATTCGCCCGCCGAGGTTTTTGAACAAGGAGGTTCCACCCCTTCCAACGGTTCCCGCCGGGCGGAGCGCCGGCTCACGAATCCCCCATCATTGTTGCGTCGAACGGGTTGCCAAGCCGATGCGTTGCCGCCGGAGGCGGATCGCAGGTCGAAGGCTCCCATGAACAAAACCGCCGGCGATACGGATATCGCCGGTCAGTCACAAAGGCGGAAACCCCGCCGATCACGGAGGATAGCATGAGTCGGATCAACACGAACATCTCGTCGCTTCAGGCGATGCACCAGTTGAGCAAGAACCAGAACTCGCTGTCGACGAGCCTGCAGCGGCTCAGCAGCGGGTTGAAGATCAACGCCGGCAAGGACGCCCCCGCCGGGCTGATTGCCAGCGAGACGCTCCGCAGCGAGATCAGCGGGATCAACCAGGCGATCGACAACTCCCAGCGGGCCGGGAACGTCATCAACACCGCCGAAGGGGCGCTGGGCGAGGTGTCGTCGCTGCTCCTGGAGGTGCAGAGCCTGACCAACGAGGCGGCCAACAGCGGGGCGCTGTCGCCGGAGGAGATCAAGGCCAACCAATTGCAGGTGGACGCGATCCTCAACAGCGTCAACCGCATCGCCAACACCACGCAGTTCAACGGCGTGAAGCTGCTCAACGGGTCGCTGGATTATAACCTGGGCTCGGTGGACGCGACCAAGATCGACGTGGCGACGATCAACACCGCCAAGCTTCCCGACAACGGCAACGTGACGATCACGGTGGCGGTGACGGCCAGCGCGCAACTGGCGAGCGTCGGATACGCCGCATCGGGCATCGGCGCCACGCCGGCGACGATCGAGATCGCCGGGGATCTGGGCACCGAGCAGGTGTCGCTGGCGGCCAGCGCGCACAACAGCGCGGTGGTGTTCGCCATCAACCAGTTGACCGGCAGCACCGGGGTCAGCGCGGTGATGAGCGGCGCGGCGATGCGGGTCACCAGCAACGATTACGGCTCGGCGAAGTTCGTGAGCGTCAAGGCGATCAGCGGGTCGTTCCTCGACGCCCGCGACAGCGGCGTGGACGCCCAGGTGAACATCAACGGCACGCGGGCGGAGGTCAGCGGCACGGTGGCGTCGGTGCGGACCGGCGATCTGGACCTGACGCTCAACCTCAACGCGGCGTTCGCCACCCAGACGGCGGCCAGCACCAGCTTCACCATCGACGGCGGCGGCGCCAAGTTCCAGCTCGGTTCGGAGGTCAACCGCCAAGGTCAGGTGCAGATCGGCATCGGCGCGGTGGCCACCAGCAAGCTCGGCAACAAGGTCGATGGCTTCCTGTCGCAGTTGGCCTCGGGCGGACCGAGCTCACTGGTCTCCGGCAACACCACCCAGGCCCAGAAGATCCTCAGCACCGCCATCCGCCAGGTGGCGACGCTGCGGGGGCGGCTGGGTGCGTTCCAGAAGGACATCCTCGACACCAACGTCAACAGCCTCAACGTGGCGTTGGAGAACGTGACCGCCAGCGAGAGCGCCATCCGCGACGCGGATTTCGCGGCCGAAACCGCGGCGATGACGCGCTCGCAGATTCTCGTGCAGGCGACCACCAGCGTGCTGGCCCAGGCGAACAGCTTGCCGCAGAACGTCCTCAGTCTGCTGCGCGGATGACCGCGACAGCCAGAGTGAACCCCGAGGGG
>JBBSAF010000139.1:0-7175 GCA_038252525.1 Tepidisphaerales bacterium | reverse complement strand
GGCGATCGGCAGGTGGCCGGGTAGGGCGAGATAATTGCGTGCCATCGCCTCGATGACGCGATCCCGCCCGACGCCGCGCGGATAGCGGAAATAAAGTCGCCGCAGCACCGCCGTCGCCGCCCGGGGATCGCCGCCTCGCTCGTGCAATTCCGCCGCCGCCAGCATCGCCGCCGGGGCCGCGTCGGAATTGGGATAGTTCCGCGCCACCTCGAGCAGCGCCGTCGGATCGTCCTTCGCCGCCTTGGCCGCGTCGGCCGCCGCCTTGGCGAACGCGGCGTACACCTCGGCGCCCTGGTTGGCGATCAACGTGTCGATCTCGCCCTCGGCGACGGCGCCGGCCTGCCGCGCGCCCCCCCCGTCGGCCAGCATCACCACCCGCATCGCCGGATCGAGCAGAATCTGCTGATACAGCGCCACCTCGCCGGCGAAATCGCGGAACTTGTGGTTGAACCGCGCCCGCGCCACGCGGATGTCCACCCGCTGCGACGCCGAATCCGCCGCCGCCCCGGCGCGATCGAACATCTTGCCCGCCATCACCATCGTCTCGACCCGCCCGTCCAGCGACGCCGTGAGCTTCCGCGCGAACGTCAGGGCGTCGATGAACAACCGGTCGCGGGCCGGTCCCGACCGCATGACCTTGGCGCCGCCCAGCAAATCCGCCGCCTCGTCCAGCCTCGCCAGCGCCGCGTCGAGACTTCCCGACGAGAACAGCATCTCGGCGTATCGCAACCGGGGCGTCGGATCATCCTGCGCGGCGGCGATCTCGGCATCCAACTTCGCCTTCGCCAGCGCCATGTCGGTGTAGACGTTCACATGCGACGACCCGGCGATCACCACATGCCCCGCCGTCACGAGGATGTTGCCCGGCTCCTCGGCGCCCTCCCAGCTCGCCGGGTCCGGCGGATAAAACTCCCGCGCCATTCCCCCGGCCAGGTCCAGCCGCACCAGCCGGCGGGCCGTCGGCACGAAGACCGAATCGCGGGTGATGAACGGCCTTCCCCTCACCGGGTCGGCCAACGGCGCCGGCCAAAAAATCATGTTGCCGTTGCGGGGGGAGAATGTCGCCGCGTCGTACGCCGGCCAATTCAGGCAGAGCAGCGACCGCTCGGCGGCGACGACCAGACGATCGCCGATCACGCCCACCAGCGTGTCGGCGCCGCCCAGGTCCACCCGGTTGATCCGCTGGGTTTCCGTCCCGTCCGCCGCGTCGTAAATCAGCACCTGCCGGGCGTCGTCGGGCATGACGAACACCCGCCCCCCCTCGACGATCACCGGGTTGTGGGTCCAGGGTCGGCTCGTCGAATCCATCGCCTGCCCGAACCGGCGGAATCGCAGTTCGGCGGCCCCGGCGGGATCCTCGCGCGGGTAGATGTCCAGCCACACGATCGACCCGCGATAAGGGTCCACCGCCGCCAGCGCCCCCAGGTTCGTCAACACATACACCCGTCCGTCGGCGTACGCCAGTTGCGGCACGGTCTCCGACGGCAACCCCGATTCGCCGTTCCACGCCGTCTGGTTGACCGTGGCGCTGGCGATGTGACACGCCCAGCGAAACGCCCCGTCGCCCAGCCCCACGCACACCAGTTGGCAATCCTCGAACTGCGCCCCCTTGCCCCCCCGCGCCGCCAGATACACGTTGTCGCCGACCACCAACGCCGATCCGCTCAGCGACATCGCCCGCGCCGCCCCGGCGCCTTCCGGCAGGTCCTTGGCCGTGATCGACCAGCGCGCCGCCCCGGTGGCGCGGTCCAGGCAAACCAGCCGCGGCTCGCGCGCGTCGGCGTCGATCTGGTTCAACATCGCCGCCACCCGATCGGGCTGGTTCACCACCGCCAGCACGTCGCGGTCGGTCAATGTCACCGTCAACAATTGCCCGCGCGGCATCCCCCATCCCCCGGCCACGAACTGCCCCTGTTTGTCCCCGCCGTGCGTCCGCGCCCAACCGGCCAACGGGATCCCGCTCTCCAGCGACACCGCGTACACCCGGTTCCCATCCTGGAAATAAAGCTCACCCCGATCCACCGCCGGCATCACCCCCAGCATCGCCCCCTCGGCCCGGTCGCGCTCGGCCTGCGCTTGGACCTGCCGGACCTGATCGTTGCCGCGCTCCGCCCACCGCCCCGGATGCAAATCCACCGTCGCCACCCGCGCCCCGGTCCGACCGGCGGCATCGGGCACCCGCGCGCGGTCCGGCGATCCCATGAACATCGGCCAACTCGTCGCCGACATCGCCGTCGGACGCGCCGGCGGCGTCTTCAGCAACTCCTCCGCCGCGTCGGCCAACGAAACCTCCTTGCCCGCCACCCGTCCCCGGACATGGGGCAAATCTTTTTTCAACGTCGCCGCCCGCGACGCGGCCTTGTCGGTGTCGCCGGCCAGGTGATACGCCAACGCCACCCGCAGCAGCAGCCCCGCCCGCGCTTCGCCGAGATCCGGGCGCCATTCCAGCAAATCGTCCCCCAGCCACGCCGCGGCCGCGAACTCGCCGGACTCGAAATACGAATCCACCAGCCGCAATCCCGCCTCCCGCGCCGCCGCCGTCGGGAAATACAGCGAGTGGATCTTGTGCAACGTCGCGCGATCGCCGTTCCCCGCGCCCTCCAACAGCGCCCGCGCCGCCGCCCCATAGCGCGACTCATACACCCGCAGCCCCTCGACCGGCCAACGGGCCAACTTCGCCCGCACCGCCATCGCCACGCTCGTATATTGATAGATCCGCCCCTTGCCGTCGGCTTTGGATTGCACCACCCGGTCGGGGTATTTCTCCAAGACCTCTTGGTACACATCGGCCGACTTGTCCCACTCGCGCAGGCGCTCCATCCGCTGGGCCAGCGCCATCTTCTCCAGCGCCACCGCCGAGTCGCGGACGTACACCCCCTGGTTGGATTCGCGGGCGTGAAACCCGTCGGGATCGACCGCCCCTCCCGGTAGCGCCGCGATGTCCGCCCGCAGCGCCGTCGCCGCCGCCACCGACAGCGCCAGCCCGCCGGCCCACCGCGCCAAGTTGTTGTGACGACGACCTCGCCTCATGGGTCTCCTATCGACCCGATCCCGCATCCGTCGGCCCACCGGACGGCGTTCCGGGCGCCTCCGATGACGCCACTCCCGCCTGGGCTTCAACCACCGAATCCGATCCCGCCGCCGAGTCCTCCACCGACGCCTCCACCGATTCCGCCATCGTCGGCACATCCGTCCCCGCCGCCGTCGCCTCACCGAAATACCGTCCCCAGATCGGTCGCAGCCGATTCACCTCGTCGGCGTCGATCCGATCCTTCTTCGACCAGATCGCCAACTTCAGGGCTTCCCGCGCCGCCGACCCCGCCACCTTCGACGGATCGCCCGCGATCATCTCCACCGCCTTGCGAATCAGCGCCAACGCATTGTCGCCCGCCGCCTTCAGGTTCCCGATGATCTCCTCCAGCAGCACTTTGGGATCCGCCGCCGGCGCCTGCCCCGGCTCGACCTTCACCGTCGGCTTCTGCCGCCAACAATCATAGTCCGTCACCAACGCGACCAGCACATACGCCATTTCCGCCTCCCGCGCCAACTTCGCCTCCGGCATCGCGGTCATGCCAACCACATCTCCGCCCCACAGCCGGTGCATCAGGCTCTCGGCCCGCGTGCTGAACGCCGGACCCTCCATGCAGACATAACATCCCCCATCGTGGACCTTGGCCGCGCCATCCCCCATCGTCTTGGCCGACTCCAACAGCGTTTGACGCAGTAGCGCACAGAAAGGTTCCGCGAACTCGACATGCACCGCCGCACGATCGAAGAACGTCCCGTCGCGCTTGAGGGTCTTGTCGATCACCTGATCGACGACCACCAAATCGCGCGGGGCGTATTCCTCGCGCAGCGATCCCACCGCGCCCGACGCCAGGATATGCGTGCAACCCAACGCCTTCAGCGCGAAGATGTTCGCCCGGTACGGAACCCGCGACGGGTTGAGCGTGTGCCCCGGCCCATGCCGCGACAGCACCGCCACCGACGCCCCCATCCACGTCCCCTCGACGATGGCATCGCTCGGCGCCCCGAACGGCGTGGTGATCTCCTGGCGCTCCCCGCCGATCTCCCCCAAAATCGCCTCCCCCAATCCCGTCCCGCCGATCAACCCGATTTTGATCTCGCTCATGCCGCCAAAGTTACGCCCCCGTCCCCAAAACACAACCGGCAAACCGGATATCCGTGGTCCGGCCCCCCTCACGGATCGGCCCTGATCACGATCCCCCTTGGCCGCGACGCTTTCTTGTCGCGGGGCCGCCTCGGCCTCGCCTTTTGTTTTTTCCCGCGCCGTCAACGCCGCGATCGCGTCATCCAGTCCCTTCAAGTCGCCTCGGCTTGGCCTTTTGCTTTTTCCCGCGCCCAACAACGCGCCTGACGCCACCACCGACAACCCAACCCTCCACCCCCGGACCCCGCGACGCTTCCCGCGGGGTCCGGGTCTGTTTCAAAGGTTCCAAAGTGCCAAAGTTACAAAGATGACCCCCCCAGACGCAGACTCTCTGTCCCATTTGTTCCCTTTGATTCTTTGTCTTCTTTGCCCCCTTTGCGATCTTTGTCTATATCACCGGCACCGCCACCGCGCCATGGAAGAACCCCAGGATCGTCGCCGCCGTCGCCGGATCGGCCACGGTTTGTTCGTGGTCGTCCCCCAGCAGCCACAGATGCGACCGCGGCCGGGCGGTCGCGTCGTATAGCATCTCCCCCTGAACGAACGGAACCAGCCGATCCCGCAGCCCGTGGATCACCAGCACCGGACGCGGCCAAATCTCCGCAACGCGGTCCATGGGCCGCAAATGGGTCAAATCCCCACCCGATTGCACGCTCGCCAGCGGCAACAGCGCCTTGTCCACCACCCAGCGCAGCGGACGCGGCAGAAAATCGCCCACCACGCCATGGGCGTACTCGGGAAACGACCCGATCGGCGCCACCAATGCCACCGCTTCGATCGCCCGGCCGGCGTCCGACCGATCCGCCGCCGCCCCGATCAACGCCGTGGCGCCGGTGTCGATCCCCACGCCATATATTTTTTCGGCCGCCTCCGGGTGGGTTCGCCGCGCCCAAGACACCGCCGCCAACACATCGCGCCGTTCAAGGTCGCCGAAGGTCGTCACTCGCCCGCCGCTGTCCCCATGGGCACGGAACTCCACCAGCAGAACGTTATACCCCCCGATCGCCAGCGGCTTGGCCAAGGGCAATGCCGATGCCCCCGACACCCCCATGCCGGGACAGAGGACGAGGGTCCGATTCGACGGACTCGGCGCAACCCCCGATGCCAACGGGGTTTGCGACGGAATCCACCACGCGGACAGGTCCACCCCATCGCTCGCCACGAATTGCGCCGACTCGTGATAAAGCCCCATGCCGGCCGGCGTTCGCGCGATCTGAATCCGCGGTCGGTAGACCATCAGCGCCGACAAAACCAGCGGCAACGCGAAGACGAACAGCGCCCCCGCGCGAATCACGAAGCCCACCGGCTCGCCGCCGAGGCGCCTCGTCAACGGACGCACCACCCATTGCAGAACGACATCGCCGAACTTCAGGATGAACAGCAGCCCCGTCACAAAGTACGTGGTCAGCAGGATTTGCGAATTATCCACGGCGCCGCCCACACGCCCGGCGTACGCCAGCGTGCCGCCAATGCCCAGCATCAACCCCACGATGAACGTGATGAGGATGCCCAGCGGCGCGGTCGATTCCGGCCGACGGGCCGCGTGCCACAACGCCAGCCCCAGCGCCACCGGCGGCGCCAGCAGGTAAACGCCCACGACGATGGGGTGGAGCAGTGCATCCATGGCCGACGCCCGCATCATAGGCACGGGATTTGTAACGCAAAATGGGCGAAACCGTCGCCAGTGGAGGCGAATCACATTCGGCGATTGGACTTGTGAACTTTTCGTGTCACAATGATCGCATCGGAGCGATGTGGCCAACCGGCCCAGGGAGATGAAGCCGTGACTTTATATTCGCAGGCCGAGCCTGCTTCCAAAATCAACAAATTGCATTTTTTCACGGGTCTGACCGTCCTCATCGGCGGCTACAGCATGGTGCTGCTGATTATGCGATATCTGCTGATGTGACCGGCACTTGCGCCCGTCTCGCTCACAGCCCCAGCACGTCCGCCATCGTGTATCGCCCGGCCTTCCGTCCCGCCAGCCACGCTGCCGCCCGCAATGCCCCGTTAACGAAGGTGTCGCGGTTGGTGGCGACATGGGTCAGTTCCAGCCGTTCGCCCAAGGCCGCGAAATACGCCGTGTGGCGACCGACCTCATCGCCGATCCGCAAGGCGTGCATGCCAATTTGTCCGGGCTGACGCGCCACATCATCCCCGTGACGGTCGAACACCAACGCATCGCGGGTTTTTTCAGTCGCCTTCAATATCGCATCCGCCAGTCCCATCGCCGTGCCCGAGGGGGCATCCTTCTTGAATCGATGATGGGCTTCGACGATCTCGATGTCGTAGTCGTCGCCAAGCGTTTGGGCGACCTTGGCCGCGATCTGAAACAGCAGATTCACCCCCAAGCTCATGTTCGGCGACTGCACGATGGGGATGTCCTTGGCCGCCGCTTCGATCTCGGCGAGGTCGTCCGGCGCCAGCCCGGTGGTGCCGATGACCATGGCGATGTTGCGATCGCGGCACACTTTCAACCAACAGCGCAGGGACACCGGCACGGTGAAGTCGATGAGCACATCGGGCTTGGTGTTCAGGTCGGTCGTGATGGGCAGTCCGATGGCGCCGATGCCCGCGATCTCCCCGGCATCGCGCCCGACCGCCGGTGCCCCGTCGCGTTCGAGGGCGGCGACGATGCGGAGTTGCTGATGGGCATGTCCCAGCGCGACCAGCCGGGCGCCCATGCGTCCCGCGGCCCCGGTGATGGCGAGTGTGGAGGTCATTTGATGCCTTTCATCTTCCATTGCAGCCTTCTCCATCCCCGATTCGTTTTCGCGTCCCCGCCGTGGCGGGCGCGTACCGTCGCCGCTTTCCCCCCATCCGCAGCGCGTCTCCGTCGCCGGGGCGCCTCGCCCCCGTTGTTATACACAAGTCCCCCCCGTTTGCGGGGATTCCCACGTCGCGGGGGGCGCCTCGCCCCCGCTTTTCCACCCCATCGGCCTTCCCAAATCACCGCAGCGCTCGTTGGGCGGTTTTCCATCTTCCAAACCCGTCATCTCCCGGT
>JBBSAF010000138.1:0-7194 GCA_038252525.1 Tepidisphaerales bacterium | reverse complement strand
GTTGTGGGTTGTGGGTTGTGAGTTGGGGGTTGGGGGTTGGGGGTTGGGGATTGTGAAGGGCTGTGAGGGGGAGAGGGTTGGAAGCGGGAGGTTGTACGTTGTAGGTTGTACGTTGTAAGTGGGGAGGTCGTGGGGAAAAGCCCTTCGGCTCCGCCTGCTTTCCTTTCTTACGCCTACCTTCCTTCCGCCTACCGCCTACATTCCTTCCTCCTACTTTCCCTCCGCTTGCTTCTTATACACTTCCCCCGCGGCGGCGGTGGCCGTCGTGACGATCACGGCGGGTTCGACCTTGTATTTTTCGGCGTATCGCTGGGTGACCAGCTCCCGCAGGGTTTCGACGGATCGCGGCTGGGTCAAAGCGACGATGCACCCGCCGAAACCGCCGCCGGTCATGCGGGCGCCATAGACGCCGGGGGCGTTGAGGGCGGTTTCGACCAGATAATCCAGCTCCTCGCAGCTCACCTCGTAATCGGTTTGCAGCGATCGGTGGCTCTGGACCATCAGCTCACCCGTCCGCTCGTAGTGCCGGTTGGACAGGGCCTGCGCCGCCTCGACCGTGCGGGCGTTCTCCCCGATCACATGCCGGGCACGGCGGTATACCATCTCGTCGAGCTCCCCCTTGGCCGACTCCAGCCGCTCCATCGTCACATCGCGCAACGCCCTGACCGACGGATCGGTCTTGCGGAAATGCGCCACCGCCGTCTCGCATTGCCCGCGGCGCCGTGCGTATTCCCCGCCGGAGAGCTCGTGGCGGACCATGGTGTTGACGATCACCACGCGCAGATCCTTCTCGTCGATCCGCACATACTGCTTGCGCCCGCTTCGACAGTCATACAGCGTGGCATGGCCGGCCTGGGCGGAGCTCACGATCATCTGGTCCATGATCCCGCAGGGGACCAGGGCGTAGTCGTGTTCGGCCTTCTGGCAGATCAGCGCCAGCCGGGCCGGGTCCATCTGCAATCCCGCCAGCGACAGGAAACAGAGCGCCGTGCCGACCTCGATGGCGGCGCTGCTGCTGAGGCCCCCGCCCACCGGCAGGGTATTGCTCATGAGCATATCCATGCCCGACAGCGGGATGCCGGCGCGGATCAACTCGGCGGCCACCCCGCGGATGTAGTTGGCCCATTTCGGCTCGGCCCGCTCGATTTTGCCTTGGATGGGAAACTCGACGATCTCGTCGGGGAACAGGGTGCTGGCGACGCGGACGGCGCCGTCGGATCGGGGGCGGCAGATGAAGCGCACCTCCGGCTCGATGGCCATGGGGCAGACGAACCCGTCGTTGTAGTCGGTGTGCTCGCCGATGAGGTTGACGCGCCCCGGCGAGCGGATCGCCCGCGCCGGCGGTCCATCCCCGAAAATCCGCGAGAACTCCGCCCTTTCCGCCGCCATCGTCGTATCCATAGGGCCGCGAATGTAACAGCCCCCCCCCGCCGGTCAAGGCGAAGGGGCGACGGCAAAGGGGCGATTTGTGCATGACAACGAGCGCGGGACGCCCCGATGGACGTCCCGCCCCGCTTCCATGTCACTGTCGCGTCGCCGCTCACTTGCCCGTCGGCGCCTTCTTCGGCTCGATCCATTTCCCTTTTTTCGAGCCGGCGTATATCGCCTCCATCACGGCGCTGCGGTACGCCGCCTCCATGGCCGTCACCAACTCGGGATTGCCCTTGCCCTCGATCGCGTCCAAGTACCCCTCGAACCCGGCGTTGCGGGCCTCGGGCAGCTTCGTCCAAGGCGTCTTGCCGTCGGCGCCCTCGACGTTCGCGCAGGTGAAAAACAGCTCGCCGTCAATGACCGCCGCGTGGGCCTTGGTGCCCGACACGATGAGATGCACCGGATTGGCCACGTCGTCCCAACCGGCGGCCAGCGTGCCGATGGCGCCGCCCTCGAACCTCATCAGCCCCTCGCCCAGCTCATCGCAGCCGTCGTAGCGATTGGTCCCGACATCGACGCAGCCGGTGGCCTTGGCGACATCCCCCATGATCCACAGCAGGATGTCCAGCGAATGGGTGCCCAGATCGCCGAACCCGCCCACGCCCGAGCGCTTGGGGTCCGCCATCCAACGCCAATCCTCCCACGGCGAATCCGGCTTGGCGTCGAACCACCCGCCGAGCGCGCCCGAGTGGCAATTGCTGCCGCGAACCCGCGTGACCTTGCCGAAGGTGCCCTTGGCAATCTCCTGTTTCAGGAACTGGTTGGTCGGCAGGCCGCGCTGGAAATACCCCGTCGAGAAGATCACCCCCGCCTTCCCGATCGCCGCGGCCATCTTGTAGCCGTCGGCCGATCCCATCCCCAGCGGTTTTTCCGCGAAAATATGTTTGCCCGCCTTGGCCGCCGCCAGCACCAGGCGCTGGTGGTCGGTGGTCTCGGAAGTGATGACGACGGCGGTGATGTCCTTGTCCTTCCAAATGACCTTGTCGTCGGGCACCACGGTCGCGCCCAGCTCGGCGGCGCGTTTTTCGGCCACGACCGGATTCGGATCCCACAGGCTCTTGACGCGGATGTCGGGGCGCTTCTTGATCGCTCCGATGAAACCGGGGGTGTGGATATGGGCGCAACCGACGAACGCAATGGTGGTCATGTTCGGTACCTCTCGTGTAGGGCGAAAACTTCTTCGCCGACGCCCCCGCGGCGCCGGCCAAGCGGATCATGTTACCCAATTCCCCTTCCCCCGGCCAAATCCCGCGCCCGGCTTGCCACGATCCAACCCCCCTCTTAGGATTCGCGTTTTCAATCCAAGAGGAAGGAACCACCCATGGCCCTGAGCATTCTGGTCGCCGACAAACTCGCCGAGGAGGGACTCGAGTTCCTCAAGCAATCCGGCATCGCCTTCGACGTGAAGGTCGGACTCAAGGAGGACGAATTGGCCGCCGCCGTCGGCGACTACGACGCCCTCATCGTCCGATCCGGCGCCAAGGCCACGGCCAAGGTGCTGGCCAACCCGGGGCGCCTCAAGGCCATTGCCCGCGCCGGCGTCGGCGTCGATAACATCGACCTGCCCTCGGCCACCGCCAAGGGCATCCTCGTCATGAACACCGCCGAGGCCTCGACGCTCTCCACCGCCGAGCACGCGTTGGCTCTCATGCTTTCGCTGGCCCGCAAAATCCCACAGGCCCACGCCGCACTCGTCGGCGGGACGCTGGACTGGAAAAAACGCAGCGCCTACCAGGGCACCCAGCTCGCCGGCAAGACCCTCGGCGTCGTCGGGCTCGGACGAATCGGGCGAACCGTCGCCAGCCGCGCCTTGGCGATGGACATGAGCGTCGTCGGCTTCGACCCCTATTTCCCCGCCCCCACCGCCCTCGACGGGCGCGTGAGGCTCATCCGCGACTTCGATGAGTTCCTCTCCCAGATCGACGTGCTCACCTTCCACGTCCCCGGCGGCGAGGGAACCAAGCACCTGCTCAACCGCGAACGCCTGTTCAACAAGTGCCGACCCAATTTGCTGGTCGTCAACGACGCCCGCGGCGAGGTCGTCGATGAGCTCGCCTTGGCCGACGCCCTCAAGGAACACAAGATCGCCGGCGCCGCCCTCGATGTCTACCAGACCGAGCCGCCGGCCAAGGATCACCCCCTGTTCGGGCTGCCCAACGTCGTCCTGACCCCCCACCTCGGCGCCAGCACCGACGAGGCCCAGACCGCCGTCAGCGTCGAGGCCGCCAAGGCCATCGTCGCCTATCTCCAGCACGGCGAAATCCGCGGCGCGGTCAACGCCGGCGGGATCAAGCTCGACCTGCCGGCCGACGAGGCGCCGTTCGCGGACCTCGCCCGGCGCATCGGCGCGCTGTTGGCCGGGTATTGCCAGTGCGGCTACAAGACCATCACCCTGCGGGCCAGCGGAACGCGGGCGCCCAAGCACCTCAACACCCTGTTGCGACTGGCGACCGTCGAGCTGCTGCGTCCCCACCTGACCGACGCGGTCAACGTCATCAATGTCGAGCATCTGGCCCAAAGCCGCGGCATCGAGATGGTCAAGGTCCACGAACCCGCCCCGCCGCAGGGGCTGGCCGGGGATATAGTGGGCGTGCGCGTGGACACCGACGACGGGCAAACCCACCGCATCCTCGGCACCGTCTACGCCGACTCGCTTCCGCGGGTGCTGCGGATCGACAACTTCAACATGGACATCGTCCCCGAGGGGCACATGGTGGTCATCGAGAACAACGACCAGCCCGGCGTCATCGGCACCGTGGGGCAAACCTTCGGCGACAGCCAGGTCAACATCGCCGACATGGTTATCAGCCGCGACGGCAAGGTGGCTTTGATGCTGTTGAAGGTCGATTCGGCCCCCGACGAGGCCGTCATCAACCGCCTGCGGGCCCGACCCAACATCCTGCGGGTGAAAACCATCGAGCTGCCCCCCCGCGCCTGAGGGCCAAGGCCCCGCCGGGGGCGCTGAAAAGGAACGATGAAAAGGTCCCCCCGACTTTTCGCCACCGCTTCCTTTTGCGATAAAGGGGTCATCCTGATGTTCCGCCACCTCGCCACGGGCGAGTGAAAACGCCCCCGGCGAAGTCCTCTTCGCCGGGGGCGTTGCTTTCACGCTTCGACCAACCTGTCGGCTCAGTCCAATATGTCCAGCGTGCTGAAGTGCCCGTTCTCCAGGAACTCCAGGCTCGCCCCGCCGCCGGTGCTGACGTGGCTGACCTTCTCGCTCAGCCCCATCTGCTCGATCGCCGCGGCGCTGTCCCCGCCGCCGATGATCGTCACCGCGCCGTGCCCGGTCGCGTCGGCCACCGCCTCGGCCACCGCCTTGGTTCCCGCCGCGAACGGCTGCTTCTCGAACACCCCCATCGGACCGTTCCACACCACCGTCTTGCTCTTGGCGATCTCCGCCCGGTAAAGCGTGATGGTCTTGGGACCGATGTCGAAACCGGCCTGATCATCGGGGATGTCCCCCACCGCCACGCTGCCCTGGGCGGCGTCCATCGACGGCGCCACGATCGTGTCCACCGGCAGTTTCAATTTGCCGCCGGCCTTGGCCAACAGCTGCTTGGCCAGGTCCACCTTGTCGGCCTCGACGAGGCTCTTGCCCACCTTCTTGCCCTCGGCCAGGAAGAACGTGTACGCCATCGCGCCGCCGACCAGCAGGGTATCGCACTTGCCGAGCAACTGCTCGATGACATTGATCTTGTCGGAGACCTTGGCGCCGCCGAGGATCGCCACGAACGGGCGCCGCGGGGTGGTGATGGCCTCGCCGAGGAACTTCAATTCCTTCTGGATGAGGAACCCGATCACCCGCGGCTTGCCGGCCATCGCCTGGGGCACGCCGAACGTGCTGGCGTGCTCGCGGTGAGCGGTGCCGAAGGCATCGTTGACGTACACCTCGCCGAGCTTGGCGAGTTGTCCGGCGAAGTTCGGCTCGTTCTTCTCCTCTTCCTTGTGGAAGCGCACGTTCTCCAACAGCAACGCCTGACCGCCTTTGAGGTTCTGGATCATCTGCTCGACCTGCGGGCCGATGCAGTCATTGGCGAACATCACGTTGCCACCCAGCAGATTGCCGAGGTGGTCGGCCACCGGCTTGAGGGAATACTTCGGCTCCGGTCCGCCCTTGGGCCGACCGAGGTGGCTCATCAGCACGAGCCTTCCGCCGCGATCGAGCACGCTCTTGATGGTCGGCATCGCCTGGGTGATGCGGCGGTCGTCGGTGATCCGTCCGCCGTCGAGCGGGACATTGAAATCAACCCGCATGAGAACGACTTTGCCCTTGACATCCACATCCGCGACGGTCTTTTTCGCCATGATCGGCTCCTTGTGAAATTGGTTTTCGGACCAAGCCGTCCGATGCTAAGGCGCGACGATCGTTAGTCAAGATTGCGACGTGAATCCGAGACCTGCGGACCCGCTCCGGCGTTGCACCGCGCCTCAACGAGCCGCGACCGTCCGGGAGCGGAGGGCGCCCCCGAGCCGCCCGCCGCCTCACTCGGCGTCGTCCGCCGGACTTTTCCGGTCCCGCGCCGCCCCGAATCGGACCCAATCCAGATACAACCCGTGCGCCGGAGCCGTCGCGCCCGCGGCGCGACGATCCCGGGCGGCGAGCATTTCGCCCACGCGCTCGGCGTCATACCGCCCCAACCCCACCTCCACCAACGTCCCGACGATGATCCGCACCATGTGCCACAGGAAGCCCGTCCCGCACACCCCGACCAACACCTCGGCGCCCTCCCGCCGCACCGAACACTCCAAAACCGTCCGAACCGTCGTCTCGCGGTTGTGCCCGGCCTTCGAGAAACTCATGAAATCGTGCGTCCCGACGAGCCGCTCGGCCGCGACCGCCATCGCATCCGTGTCCAGCGGATGCCAGCGATGCCAAGCCAGGTCGTGGCCGAACACCTGTCGATCCAACGCGTTGTGGATGCGGTATTCATACCGCTTGGATGCGGTGTTGAGGATGGCGTGGAAGTTGGAATCGACCGGCTCGAGGGTGTGAACCAGGATGTCATCGGGCAAGGCATGGTTGATGGCCCGTCGAAACCCGTCGGCGGGGATTTGCGACAGCGGCGTGTCGAAATGAACCACCTGCCCCTTGGCATGGACCCCGGCATCCGTGCGCGACGACCCGACGAGATTGACGGGGTGGAGCACCACGTGTTGCACCGCTTTTTTCAATTCTTGCTGAACCGTGGGAATGCCCAGTCCCGTCGGCGGCCGGGGGCCTTTCCAGTTGGGCGCGGCGTATTGCCACTGCCAGCCGTGGTAGGCGGTCCCGCGGTAGCCGACGATCAATTTGTAGCGTTGAGAGGACAATCGGGGGTTGGTTTTCAGAAGGTCGGATCGGATTCCCCATCCATCGGCGCCGCCTCGAGCCTGCCATCGGGGGATTTGGAGAGGATTTCGATTTGTTGCTCGGCCTTTTTCAGCACGCCTTGACAATATTGGATGAGAAACGCCCCCCGTTCGTACTTGAGGAGGCTTTCCTCGAGGCCGATCTGCCCGTTTTCGATGTCGGCGACGATCTGTTCGAGCTCGCCCTGGGCGTCCTCGAAGCATTTTGGAGGGGATTGGGGTTTCTTGGCCATGGGGGGAGTATAGCGGAGACGGTTGCGAGTGGTGAGTTGCGGACAGGAAGGTTGTGACTGGCGAGTGGCGGGTTGCGAGTTGCGGACAGGAGGGTTGCGAGGGACAACGAGTTGTGAGCGGGGACATCATGCCCCTTGGTCTTCTCCGCCTACCTTCCTTCCGCCTACCGCCTACCGC
>JBBSAF010000137.1:0-7210 GCA_038252525.1 Tepidisphaerales bacterium | reverse complement strand
TTTTTCAGCTGTTGGTGGTGGGGGTTGGGGGGGTGCTTGGGTTGTTCCAGTTCGCGGTGGTTGTATTGCAGCTTGGTGTGTTGGCGGTTGTGGTTGCGGGTGGGGTCGGGCTTGTTCGGGGGGGGTGCGATGGGGGTGATGGCGCTCATAAACCCGTTGGATGGCGGATATCGTTCGACGAGGTATCGACGCCCACCATACGCTCCGGCCGCGCCGGCGGCGAGGGGTTTAATCCAATCTTAGCGAACTTGCGACCTCCAAGGGCGCGGCGACGAGGGGCGCATCCAATCTTATCAAACTTGCGACCTTCGGCGGGCGCGGCGACGAGGGGCGCATCCAATCTTGGCGAACTTGCGACCTTACCGAGTACGCGGCGGGTCGGGGGAGGCCGAGGAAAGGAGTTTCGCGCGCAAAACAGGCTCGACGGGTCGCGGAATGGATCGCGCGACCCGTCGAGCGGGTATCATGCGTATAACTGTCGCTGGGACCGGCGCTTAGCGCTTACGGCGGTCGCGGCGAGCCTTGCGTTTTTTGCTGCCGACTTTCCGTCGGCGCCGGGGCTTGGCCATGCGGACAACTCCTTTCGGATTCGAGCCACGCACGGTACCGTGAACGTCGGGGTGTGTCCAGAGGCAGTAGGCGGTAGGCGGAAGGAAAGTAGGCGGAAGGAAAGGGCGGACACCGCATTCGCGCTTCACTGACAACTTGCCACGTGCAACCTCCCCAAGGCGGTAGACGGAAGGAGTTAGCGCCGTGCCTGCCCCCGCTTACAACTTACAACCTACAACGTACAACCCTCCTCTTCCCCAACCCACAACGCACAACTCGCAACCCACAACTTTTCCAGGAGTTTCCCCCCATGAATCCCTTTCCCGATGTCAGCGAACTGATCCATTTGGCGCGACGCGAGGATTTCGGGGGGGATGACGTGACCAGTCGGCTGCTCATCGACGAGTCGGCCAAGGGCGTTGGAATGTTGGTATTGAAGGAGCCGGGGATCGTGTGCGGGCTGCCGATCGTCCAGCGGGTTTGCGCGGCGTATCACCCGGATTTGCGGGTGGAGATGATGCCGGGGAGGCCGAGGGACGCCCTCGAAGGCGTTTTTCACGATGGTGATCGCACGCCGCTGGCGCGGGTGGTCGGACCGATGCGGGCCTTGCTGTCGGCCGAGCGGGTGATCCTCAACTTTTTGCAGCGAATGAGCGGGGTGGCGACGTTGACCGGGCAGTATGTCCGAAGGGTGGTCGGGACGAACGCGCGGATTTACGACACCCGCAAGACGATTCCCGGCTTTCGGCTATTGGACAAGTACGCCGTCGTCGCCGGGGGGGGATTCAACCATCGAATCGGGTTATACGACGGGCTGCTGGTGAAAGATAACCACTTGGCGCACAAGGGTTTGGGAGATTTGGCGGCGTTCGTCGGCGACGCCGTGGGGCGGAGCCGGGCCGAGGCGCCGGATCGGTTCATCGAGATCGAGGTCGATCGGCTCGATCAGTTGGCCGAGGTGCTGAAGGTTGACGGCATCGACGTGATTCTGCTGGACAACATGGATTGCCCGACGATGCGACGGGCGGTGGCGATGCGCGATTCGGCGGGGAAAAGGGTGGACTTGGAGGCCAGCGGCGGGGTCTCACTGGAGACCGTTCGCGGCGTGGCGGAAACCGGCGTGGACCGCATCGCCATCGGCGCATTAACCCACTCGGCGCCGGCGCTGGATGTGGGGATGGATGTGGAGGGGCGGTAGGCGGTAGGCGGAAGGAAAGAAGGCGGAGGGGAGGGAAAAGCGCGGCCGTTTCTCCCCGCATTCTCCGCCTACCGCCTACCTGCCTTCCGCCCACCGCTCGTTCCGCCTACTCTCCTTCGGCCTACCGCCACTTTTCCCCCCGCCATTTGCCCGTTCGACAATTCAATCGTACATCCTCGTTGCCGCCGGTGAGATGAAGCGGGCGGCTGCGAGAGGATCCGCGATAAAGGCCAAGCCACCGCGAGGTGGCGTTCGGGTTCGAGAAGGATCGGACCCGACTCATTTCCGATCGGTGGCGGCGCGGTTGTATCACGCGCTGGCCGGTCGGGGGTGATGCGCAAAGCGTCGGTCCCCAGTGGATCGAGACGTTGCCGAAAGGATTGCTCCGCCGGACGTTCTCGGACGTTCGGCGTCATTTCTTCGGGTTTGTGACTCCTGTGTTGGGCCTCTGCGCACGTTGACTCGTCGGAAAGCCCGTGAAGATGGGCTGGCCGGGGCAATTGGTTAAGTCGTTCCATGGGTCTGACGATTCATGGGATGGCGGCCGGCGGAACGGACAAGGTGGTCCGGTTCGCCTCGGGAATGTCCGGTGACGAGGGGATGGCGACGGACTTGGCGAGGGACTCGCCGGTCGGTGGCGCGATGGACCAGACGCCGAGGGATCGGCGACGGGTTCGTGCGAAAGGAGGCGGTGGGAGCGGACGTGTTCGCTTCAATCGCGGTTGGAAGGCAATCGAGTGACGGGTCGGTGTTCGGCTCGTCGGGCAACGGAACATGCTTCTCACAGGAGGCAACGCAATGAAGTCGTATCGCAGCATCAAACGTGGATTCACACTGGTTGAAATCCTGATCGTGGTCATCATTTTGGGCATTTTGGCGGCGATCGTGATCCCGCAGTTCACCAACGCCAGCGAGGACGCCCGCAAGAGCAGTCTCACGACGCAATTGCAGACGATCCGGGCGCAGATCTCGCTGTACAAGTTGCAGCACCGCGACCAGGCGCCGGCGTTGGCGGACTTCTGGGACAAGATGACCAAGGCGACCGATGACAGCGGCGACACCTTCGCCGCCGGCACCTCGGAATCGGGTCCTTTCGGCAAGTACTTCGAGTCCGCCGTGGTCAATCCGCTGACGGGCAAGTCGGAATTGGCGGCCACGGCCGGGGCGAGCGTCGGCTGGGTCTATGACGAGGCCACCGGCGAGGTCCACGGCATCAACAAGGCCGGCGCCCAGTCGGACACCGGCAACTGAGCGGCGGGAGAGTGATTTTTCGCCGGCGACGGATTCGTCATCCGTCGCCGGTTTTTCGGGGATGTGTCGGATCGTCCGGCGGGGACGTTAAATCGCCGGGCGGTTCGGGTGAGGATGGGAATATGCGTGAAAAACGATTCGTTCGCGCCCGCGGCTTCACGATGATCGAGATTCTCATCGTTGTGGTGATCCTGGGGATTTTGGCGGCGATCGTGGTGCCGCAGTTCTCCAACGCCTCGACGCTCGCCCGCGAGAACACGCTGAAAGATGAGCTGCGGTATCTGCGGACGCAGATCACCGTGTATGCCGCCCAGCACGGGGACCGGGCGCCGGGGGTGGATGGCGATTTGGATGTGCAACTGACGACGATGACGGAGGCCGATGGGTCGGCGGGGACGAAGTTCGGGCCGTATTTGTCGCGGATGCCGGCCAATCCGCTCAATGGCAAGTCGAGCGTGACGTACGTCACCGGGGCGATGACGGCGGACGGGGCCAGCGGGTGGATTTACAGCCCGGCGACACGGGAGATAAAGGCCAACCTGGTGGGGGCGGACACGGGCGGGATGGCGTATGGCTGCTACTGAGGAAGTTGTCGGTTGCCGGTTGCCGGTTGTCAGGGAAGCAAGAGAGGAAAGAACCATGAAGACGAATCGGTTGTTGGTCGGGGTGATCGTGGTGCAGGGGTTGATGCTGGTGGGGTGGTGGTCGGGTCGGCCGGCGTATGAGTCGGTGGCGCTGGCGCAGGTGCCCGACGCCGGGGCTCAGCGGATCGCCATGATCGAGGAGCTAAAGGCCCTCAACGCGAAGATCGAGCATCTGAACGCGTTTCTGGAGGACGGGCAGCTTCGGGTGAGGCCGGTGAAGTGAGCGGTAGGCGGAAGGAAGATAGGCGGTAGGCGGAGGGGAGGAGAAGAGGTTGAAATGGCACTGGCTTTTCCGTGGCGGGAGCGCCTCGGCCCCGCATCCACCTACAACTTACAACTTGCAACGTACAACCCGACGCCGCGGGCGGCAGGCGGAAGGAAGGCAGGCGGAGAAGCCCAAGGCGCATTCGCCTTCACTCACAACCCACAACTCGCAACTCGCCACTGTTCCCCCGGCTTCACGCTCATCGAAATCCTCGTTGTCGTGGTGATCCTGGGGATCGCGTCGGCGATGATCGTGCCGGCGATTTCGTCGCGGGATGATCTGAAGGTGTCGGCGGCGGCGCGGATGCTGACCGGGGATCTGATGTTCGCGCAGAACAAGGCGATCGCGTCGCAGCGCCCGACCTACATCCAGTTCGACAAGGCGGGGGGAACCTACACGCTGCTGTCGTCGCTGTCGCCACGGAAGGTGATGACCCGCCCGGTGCAGGGAGGGGATTTCATCATGCGCTTCGGCGCTGCGGCGAGCCACGGGCTGGAGGGAGTGGCGCTGGCGGGGGTGGACCTCGATGGCGACACGGTTTTGGTGTTCGACGAGCTCGGCGGGCCGCTGACGACCGATGCCGGCGGGGGTTCGCCGGCGGGGCTGCGGACGGGGCGGATCACGCTGGCGTGCGGCGGGGAATCGCTGGCGGTCGATGTCGAGCCGTACACGGGGGACATTTCGGTTCATCGTCCGTGATGCAAACCCGATAAATGGCCGGGCTTTCGGTGATGCACACCACACAAACGGCAAGGTCGGCGCGGAACGGGGGATCAATCGCGGAAATCGCGGATCAAGACCCGCAAGTGGCTCGAAAAAGCGGTCGATGCCAACACAAGAGGCCAGTGGTGTCCGGCGACACAAGCCAGGGTGAACCGGACGAACCGAAGGCGGCGGCAGCATGAGGAGTTGTGAGATGGCGAAGATGAATCGAACAGCGGGGGTTTTTTTCGCGGCCACGGTGGCCGTTTATGCCGCTTGGCCAAACGGGGCGAACGGGGCGAGCGGGGCAAACCCCGGCACCAACGTGACGTGGCTGGAGGCCGAGATGGCCGACGCAGCGCCGGCGAGCACCCAACCGGCGGCGACGAGCCAACCGGCGGCGGCGCCGACGGTCGGGACCAGCGTGGCGGACACCGATGTGAATGTGTCGGCCGGGGGGACGGTGGAGATCCACGTCAACGACGCGAGCCTGGTCGAGGTGCTGCGGATGCTGTCGCTGCGGACGCAGAAGAACATCATCGCCAGCAAGGAGGTTCGCGGGAACATCACCGCCAACCTGTACGATGTGACGGTGCGCGAGGCGCTGGACGCCATTCTACATTCCAATGGCTTCGCGTATCGGGAGAAGGGGAACTTCATTTACATTTACTCGACCCGCGAGTTGGCGGAGATCGAGAAGTCCGAGCGCAAGACCGTCACCGCGACGTATCACCTGTATTACACGCCGGCGGGCAACGCGGTGAACCTCATCAAGCCGGTGCTGAGCGCCGACGCCGAGGTCGCGTTCACGACGCCGGCGCTGAGCGGATTGGACAGCGGAACCAAGAGCATCGGGGGCAACGACCACGCGACCGACGATCTCATTGTCGTGACCGACTACCCGGAGAACCTGACGCAGGTGGCGAAGGTGCTCAAGGAGGTCGATCAACGCCCGCAGCAGATTCTCATCGAGGCGACGATCCTGCGGGCGACGCTCAATGAGAACAACAAGCTGGGGGTTGATTTCGCGGTGGTGGGAGGCGTGGATTTCTCGACGTTGACCGGCGCCAACACCGCGGAGGCGGCGGTGGGGACGGGGTTCGACCAGACATTGGATGGTCGGATCATCCGCAACAAGTCGGCGGCGGCGGGCAACGCGATGGACCACGGGGTGATCGCCGGAACCGTGGGCGGCGGCGGTCTGCAGATGGGGGTCATAAAGAACAACGTCGGCGTGTTCGTCAGCGCCCTGGAGGGGATCACCGACACGGTGGTGATGGCGAATCCGAAGATATTGGCGCTGAACAAGCAAAAGGGCGAGGTGATCGTCGGCAGCAAGAACGGTTATCTGACCACGACCCTCACCGACAGCGCATCGGTGCAGACGGTGGAGTTCCTGGAGACCGGCACGCGGCTGATCTTCCGGCCCTATATCGGCGACGACGGATACATCCGCATGGAGATCCACCCGGAGGATTCGACCGGCGGCGTCGATGACAAGGGCCTGCCGTCGAAACAGACCACCGAGGTGACGAGCAACGTGATGGTGAAGGATGGGCACACCATCGTGATCGGCGGGCTGTTCCGCGAGCAGAGCGCCTCGGCCCGCAGCCAGACGCCGTTCCTGGGGAACCTGCCGGTGGTGGGGGCGCTGTTCCGTCAACAATCCGACAGCACGGTGCGCGAGGAGGTCATCATCCTGCTGACCCCGCACATCGTCCACGATCAGTTGGCGTATGCGAACCTGTCGGCCACGGAGATGGCGCGGGCCGAGCAGCTTCGCCTGGGCGTTCGCAAGGGGATGATGCCCTGGGGGCGCGAGCGCCTGGCCGAGATCCAATACAACGCCGCCCGCGAGGAGTTGGCCAAGCCCGATGGCAACCGCTGCCGGGCGCTGTGGCATCTGAACGCGGCGACGAACCTGAATCCGCAGTTCGGTGAGGCCATCGAGCTCAAACAGCGGGTCACCGGGCGCGTGCTGGCGGGGGCGGACAACAGTTCGATCCGCTCGTTCGTGCAGCGGGCGATCCTGGCGGATTTGCCGGCGGTGCAGGGCGGGGAACCTGCGACGCGACCGGCCGATGGATCGCCGACGACGGCGCCGGCGACCCTCGGGGGCGCGGCGGACGCGGGGGAACCGGATGGCGAACCGGTCGGCGAAAGCGGCGGCGAACCGGCGGGCGCGGCGGCGAATATGCCCCCGATGCAAGCGGCTCCGACCACGACGGCGAACGGAGCGAATTCCGAGCGGATGCGTTCGTTCGCGGACGATTCGCCGCTGTTCGAGCGGCCCTTGGCGACGCGCCCGGCGGTTCGGTCGCTGTGGGCGCGGATCATGAACCCGTTCGGTTGGGCGGCGGCGCCGGAAAGCCGGGCGACGTTCACGGTGACGGAGTTGGGTGCGGATTAGTTGGCAGTTGGCGGAAGGCAGTTGGCAGTTGGCCGTAGGCAGTAGGCGGAAGGAAGAGAGACGGCGGGGGCGAGGCGCCCCCGCGACGGGGGAAGGGGGAGCGGTGGATGGGGAGTAGATGGCAGTTGGCGGAAGGAAGACAGAGGGCGGGGGCGGGGCGCCCCCGCGACCGGGGAAGGCGTGGTGGTGAG
>JBBSAF010000136.1:0-7223 GCA_038252525.1 Tepidisphaerales bacterium | reverse complement strand
TCGAGCAGGAGGGCACCTATCCGCTGCCCGAGGCCCAGCTCGACCGATTCATGTTCATGATCCTGGTCGATTACCCGTCGGCCGAGGAGGAGCGGCAGATTATGAAGATGGGAACGGGGATCAACTCCGAAAAACCACAGGCGGTCCTGCGCGGCGATGAGATCTTGGCGCTGCAGCACACGGTCCGTCGGATGCCGGTCTCCGACCATGTCTATGCCTACGCCGAGAAACTCGTGCGGGTGACGCGTCCCAAGACGCCCGAGGCGTTGGATTTCTGCAAGAAATGGCTGACCTGGGGCGCCGGCCCGCGGGCGAGCATCAACCTCATCATGGCCGCCAAGGCCAATGCGGTGTTGCGCGGGCAGGTGCATGTCGGCTGCGACGACGTGGCGACGGTGGCGCTGCCGATCTTCCGTCACCGGCTGATCCCCAACTTCGCGGCCCAGAGCGAGGGCGTGACCGCCGACGATATCACCCGCAAAATTCTCGCGGCCATCCCCAAGGACGAGAAGCTCAAGTGAGCCGCGGATCGGGGGGACGATCGGGGCGCCGGCGGGCCGGAAACAACCCACGATGAGCGAACAGACGATCAATCCGTTGTTGGACGCCGCCACCATCGAGCAGGCCGAGGCGCTGGGGTTGCAAGCGCGCTACATCGTCGAGGGGTACATGAGCGGCGAGCACAAGTCGCCGTTCCGGGGCTTTTCCATCGAGTTCACCCAGCACCGCGAATATGTCCCCGGCGATGACATCCGCCACCTCGATTGGAAGGTGCTGGGGCGCACCGACCGCTATTATCTCAAGCAATACGAGCAGGAGACCAACTACGTCGCCCACATCCTGCTGGATGGCAGCGCGTCGATGCGATATGGCTCCAAGGTCGGGCGCGGCAAGGGCGCCGGCATCAGCAAAATGGACTATGGGCGACGATTGGCCGCCTGCCTGGCGTACCTGGTGCTGGTGCAGCGTGACGCGGTGTCGGTGGGGATTTTCGACAACACCGTGCGGCAACATCTTCCGCGCACGGGCAACATGGGATCCGTCCACGGCATCATGACCATGCTGGCGGCGTACAACCCGTCGGCCGAGACCAACATCGCCACAGTGCTCCATGAGATGGCCGGGCAGGTCAAGCGCCGCGGCATCGTCATCCTCATCAGCGACCTGTTCGACGATGAGGAGAAAATCCTCGACGGCATCCAGCATCTTCGTTTCGGCGGCAACGAGGTGATCGTGTTCCATACGATGGACCCGTATGAACTGGAGTTCCCGCTGGACGGGCTGGTGGAGTTCGAGGGGCTGGAACTGCCCGAGAAGGTGCAGGCCCATCCCCACGACATCCGCAAGAGCTATCTCGAGGAAGTGAACGGCTTCTGCGACCGTCTTCGGCAGGGATGCGAGAAATTGCGATCCCACTACGTTCTGATCAACACCCGCCGACCCCTGGCGGAGGTGGTCCACGGCTATTTGGCATATCGCAAGGGGGGAGGACAGTAGAAGGAAGGGCAGTAGGCCGAAGGAGAGTAGGCGGTAGGCAGAACGAAAGTGGCGGGCGGGAGGTGGGCGGTTGGTGGTTGTCAGCGGATAAGGACAACGGCGTCGGCGGCATGGTTCCTGGCAAAACGGCGATTTTCCCCATGGGCTTTCTCAATCCATTGATGCTGTTGGGCGTGGGGGCGGTTTCCGTCCCGATCATCATCCATTTGATGAATCGGCGGAAGTTCCAGCGCATGGCGTGGGCCGCCATGCGATTCGTGCTCGCCAGCATCAAGAAAAACCAACGCCGTCTCCGCATCGAGGATCTCATACTCCTGATCTTGCGCTGCGCTCTGCTGACTTTGCTGGCCGTCGCCCTGTCGCGCCCGACGGTGCGCGGCGCCATGGCCGGGATGTTCGGCTCCGGGCGGATTGCGGCGGTGCTGGTGCTCGACAACTCCGCGTCGATGTCCACCACCGACGGCGTCGCCGCCCGTTTCGAGCAGGCCAAGACCGCCGCCGAGCAGACCCTCGACGCCCTGCCCGGCGGAACCGCCGTGGCGGTGCTGCTGGCCAACGACGCGACCCAGGCCCTCATCGCCGAGCCGACGTTCGACCGCAACCTCGTCCGCCGGACGATCCGCAACGCCGAGTTGTCCGACCGTTCGACGGATTTGCTCCCGGCCTTCCGCGAAGCCCGCCGCATTCTGGCCAATCGCACCGGATCGCAACGCGAGCTCTATGTCTTCACCGACCACCAGCGATCCGCGTGGCGCGAATTGCCGTCGCTCGGCGAGGTGCTCGGCGACGGGGAGAACGCCGTGCGTGCGACGGTGGTGCTGGTCGGATCGGCCGAAACCCGCAACCTGGCGGTGTCGGATCTTCGCCTGGCCTCCGGGCTGGCGCCGGTGGGGCGGACCGCCCGGCTGGAGGCCCGCGTGACCAACCACGGCGCCGAAGCGGCGACCGCCGTCCGCGTGAACGTGTCGATGGACGGACTCCCGCCGTCGGACGAGGCCACCATCGCGGTCATCGCCCCCGGCGAATCGCAAACCGTGGCCCTCCACGCCCGCCCGGCGACGGCGGGTTATCACGCCTTCACCGCCTCCATCGCCGCCGACCATGTGCCATTCGACAACCAACGCACCATCGCCGTTCGCGCCATCGAGCGGATCAACGTGCTCTTGGTCGATGGCGATCCGGGCATCGAGCCGCGCGACGCCGAGACGTTTTTTCTCCGCAACGCCCTCATTCCCGTCGCCGCCACCGAGGCCGACCGCTGGTTCATCCAAACCCGCACGGTCTCGGCCGCGTCGCTGCCGACGGCCCGCCTCGAGGACTACGACGCGGTGGTGCTGGCCAACGTCGCCGACCTGTCGGCCGGCACGGTCGAGGCCCTGGCGCCGTTCCTACGGCGCGGCGGGGGGCTGGTCCTCTTTCCCGGTGACAACACGCAGGCGGCGTATTACGACAAGGTGCTGTACGCCGAGCGGCACTACCTCCCGGCGCCCTACGGCGAGGCCGAGGGCGACGCCAAGGACGCCGACAAGGCGATCGCGCTGCAGGACAAGAACTTCGAGCATCCCATCGCCGCCCTGTGGAACGATCCGGCGTCCGGCCGACCCAGCGCCGCGGGGTTCCGTCGGATCATGCCGTTGAAACCCGCCGAGGAATCCAACGTCGGTCCCGACGCCGGCGGCCCGCAGGTGGTCCTGCGATACGCCGATGGGCGCCCGGCGGTGATGGAGCGACCGTGGGGTTTGGGTCGCGTCGTGCAGTTTTCCAGCACCGCCGACACCGCGTGGAACAACCTGCCCACGCGCACCCCCGGCGTCTATCTTCCGCTGCTGTATCGTGTGCTGGGGTCGATCATCCAGCGCCAGGATGAGGCCCTCAACGTCGTCGCCGGGCAACCGATGACTTGGCGGGCGCCCAACGAATTGTTGGGGACCGACGCCCTGATCGAGACCCCCGGCGGCGCCAAGGGCACCCGCGCCGGACGCAAGATCGAGCAACGCGACCGGGGGGTGGTCCTGCGATTCGACGACACCGGGCGCGCCGGCGCCTACACCGCGACCATCGACTCCCAGCCGCAGCGCGAGGTGATCTTCGCCGCCCAGCCCGACCCGGCCGAATCGTCGCTCGATGAACTCCAGCCCTCGCGGCTCCAGACCCTCGCCGCCAAGGCCAGGGTGATCGAATACCGTCCCGGCGAGGCCATCGCCGCCACCCTCGGCGCCCAGAGGGCGGGTTCGGAATTGTGGCTCCCCTTGGCGATGTTGGCGGTGCTGGTGGCCGGGACCGAGACGTATCTGGCGAAACGCTTCAGCGAAAGCAAGTGACGCGATGATGGATTGGTTGGCCAGGCTGATGGGAATCCAGGGCGAGCGCGTGTCGCGCGTCGTCGGCGCCGACATGCGCCTCGGCGGGGGGCTGGGGTGGGGCTGGGTGCTGCTGCTGGCCATCGGGCTGATCGCCTTGGCCGTCTGGACCTATCGCAACACCGAGCGGCTCACGAAAAGGCGCCGGATCACCCTGACCACGCTCCGCTGCGTCCTGTTGGCGCTTCTCCTGCTGATCTTGCTCCGTCCCTCGGTGGCGTTCACCGTGGAAGGCTCGATCCGACGCACGCTCCTACTTCTGGTTGACGGCAGCGCGTCGATGCAGATCCAGGATCCGCGCCACGCCCCGGCCGACATCCAGCGCGTCAACATCGCCACCGGCGTCGCCGATCCCGCCAAGGGCCTTGACCAAGGCCCGACCGGGCCTCCTCAATCCATGGCCCGCCTGGATGTGGTCAAAAACACCCTCCGCAACGACAAACTGCGATTGCTTCGTCGTCTCAACCGCGATTACGACCTGCGATTCTTCACCTTCGGCGACGCCACCGCCGAATTGCCGCCGGCCGATCCCAACGACCCGGCCAAGACCGACGCCGCCTGGATCGACGCCCTGAAAGCCGACGCCCCCGCCACCGCCATCGGCGACGCCCTCCGCCAGACCCTGGGACGCGTTCGCGGCCAGCCGCTGGCGGGCATCGTCCTGGTCACCGACGGCGCCGCCAACGCCGGCGAACAGCCCCTGGGCGCCGCGGAGCTCGCCGGCGTCGAGAACGTCCCGCTCTACGTCTACGGCGTCGGCATCTCCGAACCCCGCGACATCGTCGTCGCCAATGTTTTCGGCCCGGAGGTCGCATTTTTCGACGATGTGCTCCCCCTCACCGTGCGCGTCAAGGCCCGTGGATTGGCCGATCAGTCGGCCACCCTGAAGGTCGAACTGGTCCGCCGCGACAACGGGCAGGTCCAACAAACCGAAACCCGCGACATCCAACTCTCCGACGGCGAGCAGGCGATCGCCATGAAGCTCACGCCCAAGCGCCCCGACGCCTCGGCCAAGCAAATCGAATACGACATCCGCGCCTCGGTCGCCCCGCGCGACGACGAGGCCGCCAAGGACAACAACCTCGCCGCCACCCGCGTCCGCGTCATCGACGGCAAGATCAAGGTGCTCTACGTCGAACAGTCCCCGCGCTGGGAGTTCCGCTACCTCCAGGCCATGCTCCTCCGCGACAAACGCGTCGAGCTCAAATGCGTCCTGCTCGAGGCCGACGCGTCCGTCGCCGTCGGTGAAAAC
Source organism: Tepidisphaerales bacterium (assembly GCA_038252525.1). Classification (GTDB taxonomy): domain Bacteria; phylum Planctomycetota; class Phycisphaerae; order Tepidisphaerales; family Tepidisphaeraceae; genus JBBSAF01. Next base: position 2,114 of record JBBSAF010000136.1, on the reverse strand, counting down.
ACGCCTTATCTCCCGACAATCCCCGCCAAACGCGAGGACCTGTTCGCGTTCGACCTCATCATCCTCGGCGATGTCGATCCCAAGGCCATCCGCCCCGAGCACGCGTCGGCGATCACCGAGTTCGTCTCCAAGTTCGGCGGGGGATTGCTGTTTCTCGCCGGGCGGATGCACAACCCCGCCGAGTACACCGCGACCGGCCTGGAGGCGTTGCTGCCCATCGAGGGCACCGCCGACCTCGGCGCCGGCGCCAACGAGGCGGGATACCGCCCCATCCAGGTCGAGCTCACCCCCGCCGGCAAGGCCGAGACGATGCTCCAGCTTTCCGACAAGCCCGCCGAAAACGACACGATCTGGGCCAAGTTCCCCCCGATCTTCTGGACCGCCCCCGTCGCCCGCGCCAAGCCCGCGGCGCGGGTGCTTCTGGCCGACCCGTCGCCCGACCGCGCCAGCCGCTTCGGACCCATGCCCATCATCGCCATGCAGCAGTACGGCCTCGGGCAGGTGCTCTTCTGCGGCACCGACAACACCTGGCGCTGGCGCCGCAATGAGAACGAGCCGCGGCACGCCGCCCTCTGGCGCCAGATCGTCCAGCGCCTCGCCCTGCCCCATCTCATGGGCGAATCCAAGCGCACGCAGCTCACCAGCGATCGCAAGACCTACACCACCGGCGATCGCGTCGGCGTCTACGCGCGGCTCTATACCCGCGAGTTCAACCCCGTCACCGACCCCGTCGTCCGCGGGACCTACACGGTCAACGGCCGCTCCGTCCCCATCGAGCTCCGCCCCATGCCCGACCAACCGGGGATGTATCGCGGGGAGTTCGTCGCCGGCGAGCCTGGCCCTTACACGTTCGCCGTCGAGGTCGATCCCGAATCCAAGCTCGAGTTCGCCGTCACCCCCCCGCGCCTGGAGCTCGGCGAGACCGCCATGCAGGAAAAACTCCTCCGACAACTCGCCGACGCCTCGGGGGGCAAGTTCCTCCGCGAGGAGAACCTCGATTCATTGCCCGATCTCGTGAAGGCCAAATCCGAAACCGTGCGATCCACCCACAATGTCGAATTGTGGGCCAACCCGTTCTATTTCACGATCATCGTCGTCGTCGCCGGCGTCGAATGGTTCCTCCGCAAGCGAAACCAGCTGAAATGACCCCATGAGCCAGTTGCTCCAGTCCAAGTTGGCCTCCGTCCGTCGCCGCTCGATCTTCATCGAGGCCGGCGCGGGGCTGTTCACCGCCTCGTGCCTGTTCGTCGTGGTCCTGCTGGCGACGATGGGCGTCGATTGGCTCATCGAACTGCCCTACGCCGCCCGCGCCGCCATCCTTGTCGCCAATCTCGCCGCGGTCGCATGGATCTTCGTCCGCCGGGTCGTCCGCCCCATCCTGCTGGCGCCCGACGACGATGAGCTCGCCCTTCGCGTCGAGCGCTGGCAGCCGCAATTCGCCAATCGCCTGATTGCCGCCGTGCAGCTCTCCCGCGCCCCGGCCGACGGCGCCAGCCGGGCGCTGATCGGCGCGGTCGTCGCCGAGGCCGAAACCCTCTCGCGCGGCATCCCCTTCGAGCAGGTCGCCCCCGTCGATCCCCTGTTCAAAAGCGGCGGCGTCGCGGCGGCCGTCATCCTCGCCGCCGTGCTCGGCCTCGGCTACGCCTACGCCGTCGCCGTGCCGCTCGTGCAACGCGCGCTATTGGTCCCCAACGTCGAAATCCCCCGCAAAACCCGCGTGGTGATCGCCGCCGGCGACCTCGTCGTCGCCCGCGGCGACGCCGTCGAACTCGCCGCCACCGCCGAGGGCATCGTCCCACCGACCGGCGAGGTGACGATCCAATACGCCGATGGCCGCACACTGGCGTTCCGGATGGCGCCGACGCCCGACGCCCCCAACCGCTTCATCCGCGCCATGGACAATGTGCAGGATTCGTTCATATATTCGGTCCACCTCAACGACGGACGCAGCCAACCCCACACCGTCACCGTCGCCGAGCGCCCCGCCGTCGCCGATCTGTCCATCCGCCAACAGTACCCCGCCTACACCCGCCTGCCGGCCGCCAAGCGTTCCCCAGGCGATCTCACCGTCCTCGCCGGCAGCCGACTCCTGCTCGACATCCAGGCTACCAAGC
>JBBSAF010000135.1:0-7301 GCA_038252525.1 Tepidisphaerales bacterium | reverse complement strand
CTACTGCCTACTGCCTACTACTCTCCTTCTGCCTACTGCCTACTGCCTACTGCCTACTACTCTCCTTCTGCCTTCTGCCCTCTGCCTTCTGCCTTCCCCTACTCCCCTTCCACCACCACGATCCGATTGTTGCCGGCGTCGACCACCGCGACGCGCCCGTCGGCGGCGGCGGCGACCGCCCACGGGTATGCCAACTCGCCGTCGTCGCGCCCCGGACGGCCCCAGAGTCGCAGGCACCGCCCGGTCTCCTTGTCGATCCATTGCACCCGCGAATTGCCGAACTCGCAAACCATCAGGTGGCCGTCGGCGTCCATGTCCAGCCCATAGGGGAATCGGAACTCGCCCGCACCGGACCCCACCTTGCCCATCGAGCGCACGAACGCGCCGCCGATCGTGAACACGTCGATGCGATGGTTGCAGGCGTCGGCCACATAAATGAGATCCCCATCGATCACCATCGACTGCGGGCGGGAGAACTCGCCCGGTCCCTGCCCGAACGCCCCGAATTGCCGCAGCCACGTTCCATCGGGCGAGAAAACCTGGATGCGATCGTTGTCGCCGTATTCCGAGACATAGACATCGCCGAACCGGTCGAAGGCCACATCCGTCGGATAGACGAACTCGCCGCGCCCCGTCCCCATCCTCCCCCACGTCGCCAGCAACTCGCCGCGCGGCGAATAAATCATGATCCGCCCATAATGCGTGTCGGGGATCCAGACCCGCCCATCCGGCGCCACGCTGATGCCGACGGGCTTGCCGGCCGACCACTCGGGCATCCGCCATTCGCACGTCGGCTCCCCGCGATCATCCAGCCGCTGCACCCGCGCCATGCGATCGACGATGAAAAACGACCCATCCACCGGCGACCGCGCGATCCCCCGCGGATACACCACCTCCCCCGCCCCCGTCCCCGTCCGGCACCAACTCGCCACCGGCGCCGGCGAGCGCGGACAGCCGACGAGCGGCGCCCACATCGCCGCGCCCGCGATCCACCGCAAGATTCGCCCACAACGATATTTCATGGCCCGGCCCTTCCGCGCCCATCCTAACTTCGATATCGCCCGACGACACCCCGAGGCCGAAGCGAAATCGCAATCCATTTGCACCGTCCCCCGACCGGCCTAGAACGGTTCCCGCAAGGAGCAGGTTCGCCATGAAATCCGTTGAACTGTTCGCCGGCGCCGGGGGATTGGCCATTGGTATGGCCCGCGCGGGTTTCCAACACGAGGCGCTGATCGAATGGGATCATGACGCCTGCGAAACCCTGCGCCTCAATGCCCGCGACGGCGCCGGGCACGCCGGCGATTGGAACGTCATCGAAGGCGACGTTTCAACGCACGATTTCGCACAATACGAAGGCCGCGTCGGGGTTCTGTCCGGCGGCCCCCCGTGCCAGCCATTCTCCATGGGCGGCAAACATCGCGGCCAGTCCGACGCCCGCAATATGTTTCCCCACGCCGTCCGCGCTGTCCGAGAAATCCGGCCCAAGGCCTTCCTCTTCGAGAACGTCAAAGGACTGCTCCGCAAGACCTTCGCCAACTATTACAGTTACATTCTCCACCAGCTCCGGTTCCCCGATGTCCCGCTTCGAGGCGACGAGGAATGGACCGATCACCTCTCGCGGCTGGAAAAAGTCGCCACCGCGGGCGGACACGACGGGTTGGCTTATAATGTCGTGTTCCGGCTCTTGAACGCCGCCGACCATGGCGTGCCCCAACATCGCTGGCGGGTGTTGATCGTCGGGGTCCGCGCCGACCTCGGGATCGATTTCTCGTGCCCCCAGCCCACCCACGAAGTGGATGCCCTGCTGCACGACCAATGGATCAGCGGCGCCTATTGGGAGCGCCACCGCCTCTCCAAGCGCCAACGCCCCGCGATGCCCGCCTCGTTGCGAGCCCGCGTCGAGCGGATCGGCGAATTATTCCCCGGCACGCTTCTCCGCCCTTGGCGCACCGTGCGCGACGCCATCGCCGACTTGCCGAAACTCGCCGTCGGCGAATCCTGCGCCAAGACCCCCAACCACTTCCTCAATCCCGGCGCCCGTAGCTACGCCGGCCACACCGGCAGCCCGCTCGACGCCCCCGGCCAAAGCGCTCAAGGCCGGCGATCACGGCGTGCCCGGCGGCGAAAACACCCTCCGGCTACCCGACGGCACGGTCCGCTATTTCTCCGTCCGCGAGTGCGCCCGCATCCAAACCTTCCCCGATGAATGGGTCTTGGCCGGCTCATGGACCGAATCCATGCGCCAACTCGGGAACGCCGTCCCCGCCCTCCTCGCCCAAACCGTCGCCACACGGCTTCATGAGCGGCTCCTCGGCGACCATCGACCGTTCAACGCGAATCGCCTCGGGGCGGGAACAGTTCGTTCCATCGACTGACACGTTCGGTCCCCGGCCGACCCTTCCCCGGCGCCTTGCTCCCGAATCCGCTTTCGTTCCATTCGGGGCGATAATGGGTAATGAGGGCGAACTCCGCCGCGAACCCACCATTCGCTCTTGAACGTCAAATATCGACAGCCAATTTCGGCCAGCCGAATGTTCTTGCGTCCCTCGATCTTCGTGACATGTTCGTTCAATCGCGCGCGGAGCGTCCGCTTGCTCTTGGTCGTTCCCCGTGATGCCTTCCCGACGTACACCAGCCTTCCGTGGTGATAAAGCACATAAATCCCGCTCTCCACGGGTCCGACATTCCTTTCGAGAGCCGATAGCGGGATCGACTCGAGCTTGCCAACGACCTGCTCACGAATGCCCCGGTCCAGATCGAAATCAAACGCATGCGAATCGCCCTCGGTTTCCATGGCCGGAAATCGTAGCGGCAGGTTGGCCCATCGGCCAACTTCCCCTCACTTCCCATCACCCCCACCACGCCAAATACGCCCGCCTCTTGTAAATGCCGATCTCCCGCACCTTCGATAAATGCGGATCGTCCCTCCACATCGGCCACTCGTTTTCATAAAACAAGACCCACCCCGCCGGCAGATCCGTCACCATTCCCAATGGCGTCGGGCGGGCCTCCGCACCCGCGTAATAAAAGACCTCCGGCTGCGCCCACATCGTGTACCACGTCGTCACCGTCGCGCCCTCGCCGACGAGCGATCGCAATTCCAAGCCGGCTTCGTATCCCGAACGATCCCCGCGCCGCTCGCGGTTGAACGAACCGAAGATCATCCCCGCCAACACCACCCCCGCCGCCAAGCCCCATCCCCCGGCCCGGCTGTTTCCCCTGACCCATAGCCGGATCGTGCCGATCCCCACCATCGTCAAAAGCCCGCCGCCCAGCGCCGCCGTCCAGCGCGCCATGGTGTCGGCCGACATCGCCAAGAGCGTCGCGGCCAGGACCGTGTAGGTCGCCGTCGCGGCCACCATGCCGATGCCGAGCCACTTTTCATCCGTCGCCGACAGTTTCCCGCGATGCCAGAGCGATGCGACGATTCCCACGTTCACGGCCAACAGCGGCAGGATCGGATAGGCGTAGCGCGGGTTGGTCATGCCGGAGATCACGCACACGGCCAGCGCGACGATCACCGTCGCGCTGACCGACCGCGCCAGCCGCGATTCCACGGCGTCCATCGCCTGTTTCAATGGCCGGTGCCACGGGACCGCGATTCCCAGCGCCACCGGCATTCCAAAACCCAGCACCGTCAGCGGCAACAGCAATGCCCGCCCCAACTGCCCCCAGGAATGGATCATGAGCCGATCCCGCGCCTCGGCCACCCCGCCGGCGTCCACCGGCAGCCCCCCCCCCGCGACGGCGCGATGGGCCAGCCACGCCCACACCCCCAAGGTCGCGGCCCCGGCGATCAACCCCACCCACACCCCCGGCCGCACCGCCCGCCGCCAGTCGCGCTCGATCAGCGCCGGGCCAAGCACCGCCCCGATGACCACCGGCAGACACGCCGTTCCCTTGAGCATCATCGCCGCCCCGAACGCCACCGCGACGGTCGCCGATGAAAACAGGCCCGCAACGAGTTTCCATCGGATGGCCGAGGTCGGGGCGGATTCGCCACCACGGCGCCCATCGCCGCGGGGCCGGTTCGCCCTCTCCACGTCGGATGCGCGCGAAAACGGGGACGTAACCATTTTCGCTCGATCCGCGGTGTTGGCCGACAGGATGGCGAGGCCCGCCGCCACCGTCGCCAGGGTGTTCGCCGCGTCGATGTCGGCGCTGCGGCTCTGGCTCCACAGCGCCACCAAGCCCAACGACGCGAATCCCGCCACCACGCCCGCGCGGTGTCCCATCCGCCGACCCGTCCACCACGCCAGCATCGCCGCCATCAACGCCCCCGACAGGGCGCTGGGCGATCTCCAAACCCACTCGTTGGCCGTCCCCGCGATCTTCTCGAATCCCGCCAAAATCCAATAAAACAGCGGCGGCTTCTTCAGATAGGTGTACCCATACAACGTCGGCACGAGATACCGCCCCGACTGATTCATCTGGTGGGCCGTGATCGCCCGATGCCCCTCGGTCCCGGCCAACGGCGAATCCCCCAGCCGCCACGCCAACATCGCCACCCCCGCGACCAGGACGATCGCCGCGGTGGTCCATCGCCTCATCATGCCGCTTGATTCATCCATCGCGCCTCCGCCCAATCCCCACGATGGACCATCCTGCCGACCCCGCATGAACACCCCATGAACCCGCCCCCCGCCACCGCTCACCAATCCAGCGTCCCCCGCCACGCCGCCGTCAACGCCTCCACCGACACGCTTTCGCCGCCGATCGCCAGCGATCCCGAGTCGTTCACACGCCCCGCCGCCTCGACCACGGCCCCCGCGCCGATCGCCTTCCGCAGCGCCGACTCATCTTTCGTCTCGACGACATACACCCCGTTGCCCTCCGCGAAATCGACCGGCCCGGCCCATTCCACGCCCAACCCCGACGCGATCGCCATCTCCGCCGCCGCCGTCAACACCCCGCCATCCGATGAATCGTGGCACGCCCGCACGCACCCCGACGCGATCGCCGCCGCCATCGCCCGATGCGCCCCGATCAACTCCCCCAACCCCGATCCCATGGCCCGCACCACGAACAACCGTCCGCGCTGCGCATCCTTCAGGTCCATGGTGATGCACTTGCGGGCATCGTCCAACACCGCCATGGCGCTGATGAGCAGGGTATTGGGGATGCGGATCACCCGCTTGGTCTCCTGATCGGTGAATTGGTTGTGCAGGCTGTCCTTGCCGCTGATGAACGGGATGCCCATGGCCAACGCCGCATCCCGACACGCCTCGCACGCCCGCACCAGCGACCCCATCGTCCGCTCATCGTCCACGCTCGGCCAACAAAAATTGTCCAGCACCGCCGTGCGGCCCGGATCGGCCCCCACGCACACCACGTTCCGCACCGCCTCGTCGATGGATGCGATCGCCATCGCATATGGATCGACGATCGCCGGCGCCATCCCGCACCCCAGCGCCACCGCCTTCATCCCCGACAATTTCGGCCGCAGCACCGCCGCGTCCCCCGGGCCGATCTGTCGCGGACCCACCAGCGGCTTGACCACGCTCCCCCCCTGCACCTCATGGTCATACTGACGGATGATCCAATGCTTGCTCGCGACATTCGGATGGGCCAACGTCGCCAACAACCGCTCCCGCGCCGTGCCCTGTTTCGGCGTCACCGAGGATCGCACGCCCGGCGAAATCGCATCCGACACCACCGCCTTGCGCGTCGGCATCGGAATCCCGTCGTGCAACACCCCCATCCCCAGCCGTCCCACCTCCACCCCGCGATAATGCAGGATCAACTCCCGATCCGACGTCCCGAACGTCCCGATCTCCACCGCCTCGACATCCTCCCCCGCCGCCAACTCCAACAGCTCCCGCACATGACTCCGCGGCACGCTCAGCACCATCCGCTCCTGGGCCTCGCTGATCCAAATCTCGTGGTATTCAAGACCATCGTACTTGAGCGGCGCGCGGTCCAGATGCACCTCGGCCCCCACCTTCTCCCCCATCTCCCCGACGGCGCTGCTCAAGCCCCCGGCCCCGCAATCGGTGCACCCGCTGAACAGCCCCCGATCCCGCGCCTGCAGGATCACATCCGTCACCTTCTTCTCGGTGATCGCGTTGCCGATCTGCACCGCGTGGCTGAACTCGTCGGCGTGCGTGTCGGTCAGCTCCGCCGACGAGAACGTCGCCCCGTGGATCCCGTCCCGACCCGTCCGTCCCCCCATCACCACGATCGCATCCCCCGCCCGCGCCGCCTTCTCGATCTTGTCGCGCGGGATCAATCCCACGCACCCGCAGAACACCAGCGGATTGCCCAAATAATCATCATCGAAATAGACCCCCCCGTTCACCGTCGGGATCCCCATCCGGTTGCCGTAGTCCCTCACCCCCGCCACCACCTGCCGCAAAATCCGCTTGGGATGGATGATCCCCTTGGGCAATGTCCGTCCATCACCGACTCCATAATCCGCCGATGCCACGCAGAACACATCCGTGTTCGCCACCGGCCGCGCCCCCAGCCCCGTCCCCAGGATGTCGCGGATCACCCCCCCGATCCCCGTCGCGCTGCCGCCGTAAGGCTCGATGGCGCTGGGATGATTGTGCGTCTCGACCTTGAAACACACCGCGTCCACGTCATCGAACGCCACCACCCCCGCGTTGTCCTTGAACACCGACAGGCAAAACGTCCGCCCCTCGGCCCTCTCCCGCCGCATCAACTCCATCGTCGACGCGAAAATCGTCTCCTTGATGAGATTCCCATACCGCCGCGTCCCCACCGCCCGCCCGCCGGCGTCCACCACCGTCACCTCCACCGCGCTCTTGAGCGTCTTGTGCACGCAGTGTTCACTCCAGGTCTGCGCGAACGTCTCGAGCTCGATGTCCGTCGGCTCGCGCTTTTGCGACACGAAATAATCCTGGATCGCCTTCATCTCCCCGAGCGACAGGAACAGATGCCCCTCCCGGCTCAATCGCGCCAGCGCCGCATCGTCCAACCCCCGCACCGCCACGCGAACCACCTCGAACGTCCCCTCGCGCCCCTCCATGAACGACTCGGGAATCCAGCGGTCGAAATGCACCGATTCGATCACCCCGTTGGCCAGCACCCGCCCGGCGATCCGCGCCAACGTCCCCTCGTCCAATGTCCGCCCCAGCAGATACGCCCGCCCCGTCCGCACCGCCCGCGCCGCGATCCCCATGTCCTTCAGCGCCATTTCCGTGCTCGCCGCCACCGGGTCCATCACCCCCGGCTTCAGATGAATCTCGATCCGACACCCCTCTGATGTCGCCGATTCCGGCGATCCCCCGCCGCCGACCCCATCCACGCCCCGCCCCCCCCGCCCCCGGCGCGCG
>JBBSAF010000134.1:0-7336 GCA_038252525.1 Tepidisphaerales bacterium | reverse complement strand
TCGCCCGCGTCGCCACCCCCACCTTCGCCACTCCCGCCGATTTCACCCTCGACGCCTACTCCCTTTACGCCTGCCCCACGGTCTATCCCGGCCAAACCATCACCGCCGACTTCACGCTCGAGTCCGACGCCCCCGTCACCGTCTCCCTCTACCTCCGCCACTACGCCACCCCCACCACCCTCACCCGCCTCCCCGGCCCGGCGATCCCCTTCTCCGCCCCCTCCGCCACAACCGCAATTTCCCCCTGTCGCGGGGGCGCCTCGCCGCCGTCCGTCAACGGTCAAGTCTCCCCCTCGCCAAACGAACCCGCCTCCCCTCCTGGCGGGAGCATCTCGCCCCCGCTTTCCGCGCGCGCCACATCCTCCCACTCCACCGCTCCCCTGCCGTCGCAGAGCGTAAGTCCCCCTGACGACAATGCCCTTGTCCCCCTTCCGACAACCGCCCCTTCCCCCTCTCGCGCGAACGTCCCACCCCCGCTTTCCCCTCCTGCCACCGCATCCGCCCCCGCGGCGACCTCCGACGCCGACCCCACCGCTCCGCGTTCCCCCGCACTCCATCGCCTCACTTGGACCCTTCCCCTCATCCCCCTCGGCCACCCCATCGCCGAAATCGGCCTCGAAATCGCCGCCAACTCCCCCGCCTCCGGACGGCTCGCCCTCGACCGCCTCACCTGGTCCGGAACACCGCGATATACCCTCGGGGCGCCCAAAGCCGCCACCGACGCCGAAACCTGGCGCCGATCCATCATCCCCGGCTGCGACCTAGTCCAACCGTGGGCCACCACCCACCCCGACCAAGCCCTCGTCACCGTCCAAAACACCGGACGCGGCCTGGCCATCCACGGCGGCGCCGACTGGACCGACTACGCCGTCCAATCCACCGCCACGATCCACCTCGGCCAAGCCGGCCTCGCCATCCGCTGCCAAGGCATGACGCGATACTACGCCCTCATGCTGATCCACCCCAACGTCGTCCGGCTCATCAAATGCCTCAACGGCGTCGAAACCATCCTCGCCGAGGCCCCGTTCGACTGGCATTGGAACGACGACCCCCACACCCTCCGTCTCGCGGCCGTCGGCGCCCGCCTCACCGCCGCCATCGACGGCCGCGACCTATTTGATGTGACCGACGACAACCGCCCCCTCACCCGCGGCGCCGCCGCCTTCGTCATCGACTCCGGCCGCTGCGGCTGGACCCCGCTGGAAGTGGGGGAGTAAGGAAGAGTTGGGAGTTGTGGGTTGGGAGTTGTGGGTTGTGGGTTGTGGGTAGGTGAGTAAAGCCGGATGCAATCCGTCCTCTCCGCCTACCTTGCTTCCGCCTACCGCCTACCTTCTCACCGATACGTCTCCACCGCCATGCGTCCCCGCTGGTCGATCGTGATCGTGATCGCTCCGCGGGCGCCCGTCCGCAGTCCCTCCGGCGCCAGGGCATCGAACGCCCGCTGCTTGCCCGTCAGCCGCGATGAGCTTGAGCTGACGATCCACCGCGCCCCCACCGCCGACAAAAACGCCGGCGTCGTCGCCTCGGCGCTGCCATGATGCGGCGCCACCAACGCATCGGCCCCCAACGCCGCCCCACCCTCCAATAGCCGCACCTCGGCGGCGTCTTGGATGTCCCCCGTGAACAAAACCGACCGTCCGCGCGTTGTCACCCTCGTCACCAGCGACCGGTCGTTCTCCCCCCATCCACTCTCCCCGCCCGGCCAGATCACCTCGACCTCGACCGGGCCGTAAACCGCCCGGTCTCCGCGTCCGGTCGTCGTCAGCGCGACGCCCCGATCCGCCAGCGTCGCCAGCAGACGCCGTCCCGCCGGGCTGTGCCCGGCCGACTCGGCGAATCCCGTCGGGGCGTACACCCGACCTACCCGATGCGCCTCCACCAAATCCGCCACCGCGCCATAATGATCTGTATTGGCGTGACTTATGTAAATCGCATCGACCGCTCCGATCCCCCGCCGGCGCAGATACGGCCCGATCACGCTCCGTTGGGCATCGGCCAAGGTCGAAGATCCGGCATCGAACACCACCACCCTCCGGTCGGCCGTCTCGACCACGCCGCAGCTTCCCGCCCCCACCGCCAGCACCGCCACCCGCACCGGCCCGGTCGAGTCGCGGGCGAATCCCAGCACCAGCGGAAAGAGCACCGCCCCCAGCGCCAGCGCCGCCGGGTTCCAGCGCAACCACCACTTCACCTTCGCCCACGGCGCCAGCCCGATCAGCAAGATCACATAAAACAGGATGACCAGTCCCACCGGGGGCGCCGGAAACGCCAGATCCGACCCCGGCAACGCCGCCAGTCCCGCGACCGTCTTGCGCATGACGATCATCGGCCCGCTCGCCAATATCGCCCACCACGACGACGCCCATGGAAACAGCAGCGACAAAATGACCTTCAGCAGCCCCCCGACCAACCCGAAAAACACCGGGATCCCCAGGATGAGACTCCCCCCGATGGCCCACGGGTTCACCCGGTCGAAATGCCACATCACCAAGGGCAGCGACACCAGCCACGCCGCCAATCCCGCCGCCAACGCGGTTCTCAACTTGTCGATCAAGGTGGATGACCACGTCGCCGGGCGGGTTGCGAAGCCCGGCGCCCCGGCCGGTTCCCGTCCGCCGCCGAGCAACTGCCCGATCGCCGGCGTCAGTACGATCAGCCCCGCCACGCAGCCGAAACTCAGTTGAAACCCCGGTCCATACAGATCCAGCGGGTTGATCCACATTAGCGCAACCATCGCCAGCGCCAATAGTTGCAGCGGATCTCCCCGGCGCCGACCCAGCATCCCCGCTCCCAATGCCACGCAGATCCCCGCCGCCCGCAACACCGGCGGCGATGGCACCGTCACCAACGCATACAAAATGACGAACCCCATCCCCGCCCCCACCGTCACCCGGGGCGGGCGCTGCAGCAATCGAAACAGAAAAAACACCACGGCGCCCAACACCGCCACATGCATCCCGCTGATGGCCAAATGGTGGCTGGTTCCCGTGGCCACGAATTGGTCGCGGATGTCGTTGAGCTCCGCATCCCGATCGCCCAACAGCAGCGCCGCCAACAACTTATGATCGAGCGAATGGTCCGCCGAAAACCCCGCCGCCAACCGTTCCCGGACGATCCGCCGGACGGTCCAGAGCAGGGAGATCGGCGCCGGATCGCGGATCTGGAGGTTACCCGGCGAATCGACCCCCAGCACCCCCGCGATCCCCAGCCGACGGTCGTGTTCGGCGAAGTCGAACTGCCCCGGATTCATCGGCCGACCCGCCCGCGCCAGCCAACCCAAGGCGACAATCGTTTGCCCGACGCCCAGTCGCGGCTCGACCCCGCCGATCGACACCCGCACGGTCCCGTCGGCGTCGGCCCAGCCGGAGGGCGTGGCGATGCGCTTTACGTCGGCCAAAAATCGCGTCTGTTCGCCGCGCGGGATCGCCGAAAGTCCCGTCGGCTCAACGACTTGCGGCGGCGAGGCGATGGTCATCATCACCCGCGCCAGCCGCGGCCGCTCAGCCAAATGATGCGCGATGGACGTGCTCGAAAATCGCGTCTCCCGGAGCTGCGCCCCCGCGCACCCGATCCCCATGGCCGCCAGCCCGACGGCGAGATTCGCCCACCGATCCCGGTGGCGAAGCAAGAGGGCGACAATCAGCAGTCCCCCCACCCCGATCAGCCCGATCCCCGGCGACCAAGGCGCGACGGAATGGGCGACAATCCCCCCGGCCGTCCACGCCGCCAACCCCACCGCCGGGCGGCGAATCGACCACCGCGACACCGCGTGGATCGCCTCCACAATCATGATGGCGTTTCAGGGTAGCCACCGACGGCGTGATAATCCAACATTTTTTCCTCGACCCATTATCGCCATAATGCGATATTGAGATGGATCCGAGAGGCCGATTGCCGCCAGTGCGGGTTATTTTATTCGCCGAAGCCCCGGTCTTGAGCCACGGGTTCACCAAGGAATCACAGGTCCCGCCGCGGGAAATCGAATTGGCCATTGAACGAATGGCCCGCTTCGGGCGAAATCCGTCAAAACACACTTATCGGGAACCGCCATGAGGAACAAACAAACCGATGCCGTCTCGATTCTGCATCGCCGGTATATCGGAAACGATCCGGCGCCTCTGGCTCTCGTGCGTCGGGAACGGATCAATGCCGAGGTCGCCGCCCTCATCGGCGATAGCCGCAACCGAGCCGGATTGAGTCAGACCCAACTGGCCCGACTCGTCGGCACCACCCAATCGGTCATCAGCCGCCTGGAGGACGCGGATTACACCGGCCACTCGCTGACGATGCTGGCCCGCATCGCCGAGGCGCTGGGCCTGGAGCTACATCTCTCCATGACCGAAAAATGAGTGGACAGCCCCCTGGGCAAGCCCCCGTGCAAGCGACTGGCACCCATCATGGACAGTTCGACACTGATGTCCACAGATTGAAAAGACCGGCGCCTCGCTGGTGGAAGAGACCGTCCATCTTCAATCCGTATCAATCCGTATCAATACAGCGATGGACCCCCGCTCCGCGTTTCCGGTCCGAAGGGCGCCTTCGGTGGATCGAACTTTGCGGAAACCAACACCGATTCCATTCCGGCTGGACACCCTCATTTTCTTATCGCGTCCATTGGCGCCATCGCCTATGATGGACCGGACCACGGGAGCGGAAATGGGTGAGATTCATGAACTTTACGAGACCCGCGTTCGGACGATGGCGCCCGAGCAGCGCCTGCAACTCGCCAAGCTCATCATCGACGGGCTGTACGATCCCGAAAAGCCGCTTGATGTGAGTGACGGTTGGTCGGATGACGATCTGGCCGATCTCGTCAGGTTCTCCGTCTGTCCGCAGGGGAGTGCCGACGAGGACGTTCGGAGAGGCTCATGACATCGGGCGATGTCGTCTGGATCGAGTTCCCCGGCGTGGTCCAGACCAAGAGACGACCCGCCGTCGTGTTGTCATCGCCCACTTATCACGCCACGCGACCGGACATCATCGTCGGCTTGGTCACCAGCCAAACGGCCACGGCAACGGTGCCCACCGATGTGCCACTCGCCGATTGGCGGTCCGCAGGACTTCGGGTTCCGTCGGCGTTTCGGGCCTTCATCGTCACGCTTCCGCGCTCCGCCGTCGCCGCGACCATGGGAGCGCTCACACCGGCGGATCGGCGCGAGGTGGCCGAGCGGGTCCGGCTGGCGATGGGTTTGGAGTGATTCCTCTATTGGTGCACACGGCCGAACGTCGGCCAGCGCGTGCGATCAAGGACATGCCAACCGCTTGTCGTTCGTCCCGTTGGATTTCACACGACAAGATCATGGTAAGAGAGGGTCATACGGGGGAGATTCGGTTCCGCCGCCCAGCGTTCCAAACACCCGTGATCCCCCCGCTTTTTCGCATCAATCCGTGTCAATCTGTGCGAATCGGTGGATCGTTTCTTCTTTTTGTTTCCCCGAATGCTCCTCCGACCCCGTGGACCCATTGCCCGCGGTTTGCCGGATCAGGGGGACCGCATCGTCGATTTGCGTCGCCCCGCGCGAGGCGCCGGTGAGGAAGTCGGCGGCGGGGAAGACCGAACCGAACAGCAGCGTTCCCACCACGCTCAATCCCACCGCCAGGCCGACCGGCAGGCTCATTTGACTGTTCGTCGGCTCGCGTTCCACCGAGCCGCCGACGAGGTTGGGGGCGGGGGTCGGCTCGGGTCGCAGGAAGAGGCTGGCCACGATCCGCAGGTAATAGGCCGCCGAAATCGCGGCGTTGATGACGGTCAGGATCGCCAGCCCGTACAGCCCGCCGAGCAAGGCCGGTTTGATGAGCAGGAACTTGCCGAGGAACCCGACGGTCAGCGGGATGCCGGTCAGGCTCAGGCACGCGACGGTCATCGCCAATCCCAGCGCCACATGGTGGCGGCCTTGGCCGGCGAGATCCTCGAAGGTTTCGGCGCTGGTGGCCGGTGGCAGTTCCATCCCGCCGGGGTTGAACGCCTGCGGACGGGCCGGCAGCGCGATGAGCACCCCGAACGCCGCGGCGTTCATGATCCCGTAGGCGGCGAGATAGAACATCACCCCGCCGAGGGCCGTGACCGAATGCTGCGGGGCGTACGCCAGCGCCGCCAATCCGACGAGCATGTATCCGCTGTGGGCGATGGAGCTGTAGGCCAGCACGCGTTTGACGTTGAATTGGAGCAGGCCAAGGACGTTGCCGACGGTCATGGTCAATGCCGCCAGCACCCAGAGCAGTCCCGCGAGGGTCGATGGCAGGAGCCATGTGCCGCCGCTGAAGACCGACAGAATCTTGATGAGGGCGACAAAGCCGGTCGCCTTGGGGACGAACGACAAAAACGCCGTCACCGGGGTCGCGGCGCCTTGGTAGACATCGGCGGCGTAGAAATGCAGCGGCACGACGGCCATCTTGAACGCCAGCCCGATGACGATCATCATCGCCGCCAGGGTCTGCCACGCCGTCAGCACCGGCGCCGACAGCGATCCGTCGACGGAGGCGGCGCCCATGGTTTTCAGGAATGAATCGGAAATGCCGCGCAGATTGGTCAGTCCGGTGGTGCCATAGAGGTAGCTGAAGCCGAAGAGCATGATGGCCGCCGACATGGCGCCGAGGAAGAAGTATTTGACCCCCGCCTCCTGGGCCACGGGGATCGGACGGGAGATGCTGACCATCACATAGGTCGGGATGCTGGCCAACTCGATGGCGAGGAACAGCAGGATGAGGTCGTTGGCGGACACCGTGAGCATGAGTCCGGCCAAGGCCAGGAGCATCAGCCCGAAGAACTCGCCGGCGTCCTGTCCGAAGTTCATGGCCGGGTTGCCGGTGGCGTCGTCGTCCGTCGGCCAGGCCAGCAGGATCAGCAGGATGGCGACGCCGGAGACGAGCAACTTCATGAAATACGCGAACTCGAAAAGCCGCACGACCTTCCACGGATCGGTGACGGGGACCGAGGGGGCGCCGCGGAGGATCAACCCCACGAAGATCGCCACCACCGTCGCCAAGGCCAGCATGGCGCACGCCCGTCGGGTGGCGGCGGATTTGCCGACCCCCATGAGGAACAGCACGCACCCCATCGCCGCCAGGAGCGCTTCCGGCCAGATCACCACCGCCAAGTCAACCAGTTGGTTCATGTTCAGTCCATCTCGCGCTGTCGAATCAACCCCGGATCGCAACCCTCGTTCGTGGCGGGGAAGTCCCGCCTTGTTGCCCGTTCCAAAACCACTCCCTCACGGTCGCGGCTCGTGAAGACCACGCCCCGGTCTTCCCTTGTCGCGGGGGCGCCTCGCCCCCGTATCCTTCGCCGCCGGCTTCCCATGGGCCGCTGTCGTGACCGTTCCCTCAGCCGAGGGCG
>JBBSAF010000133.1:0-7476 GCA_038252525.1 Tepidisphaerales bacterium | reverse complement strand
TGGACGGACGGATCGTCGAGGGAATGTCGCTGGTGCGGCACACGCCGTTCAGCGGCGAATGGATCTCGTCGCCGCGCGGGCCGGGGGACATGGTGTGGGCCGGGTCGGCGGCCGAGGACGGGATGCTGGTGGTCGAGGCGACGGCACCGGGGACCGACCGCAAGGTGGATCGTCTGGGGGCCTTGATCGACGCGGCCCGTCGGGCGCCCAATTCGCTTCAGCGCCAGGCCGACCGATTGGTGCGGTGGTTCCTGCCGGTGGTGCTGACGCTGTGCGCGATGACCTTCGCGTATTGGACGATCCGCGCGACGTGGGAGGAGGGATTGTTCAACGCCCTGTCGGTGCTGCTGGTGGCGTGCCCGTGCGCGGCGGGATTGGCGACGCCGCTGGCGCTCTGGTCGGTGCTGGGACATCTGGCCGAGCGGGGATTGATCGTTCGCGGCGGGGATGTGATCGAGCGGTTGGCCGGGGTGGACGGGGTGCTGTTCGACAAGACCGGCACGCTGGGCGATGAGGCGTTGTCGATCCAGTCGGTGGCGACGCCGGAGGATGAGGGCAAGCGGGCGACGGCGCTGGCGATCCTGCGTGCGGTCGAGCGGCACAGCAACCATCCGGTGGCCAAGTCGCTGGCGGCGCTGCCGGGGGAGGCCGGCGGGCCGGAGGTGCATGTGTCATCGGTGCGGACGCTGCCGGGGCGGGGGATCGAGGCCGAGGCGCGGTTGGGTTCGGCCGACGCGGTGGGGCATCGGGTGGAGATCACGCGGGACGGCGGGGCCGAGGGCGGGGCGCTGCGGGTGACGATGACGGTGGATCGGGCGTGGGCGGCGACGGTGACGCTGGTCGAGCGGGTGCGCGAGTCGGCGGAGATGGCGGTGGCGGCGCTGGGGGAGATGGCGCTGGCGAGCAAGGTCATGACCGGCGACGCGGCGGCCGGCGCCGACCGGGTGGCGCATCTGGGTGAGACGACGGCGGGGATGACGCCGGAGGACAAGCACCGGGCGGTGGTGGAGTTGCGGCGGGGGGGCGGGGCGTTTTCACATCCGCTGTTCGTGGGCGATGGGCTGAACGACGCCGCGGCGATGGCGGCGAGCCACGCGAGCATCGCGCTGGCCGGGGGCGCGGAGATCGCGGTGGACACCGCGTCGGCGACGTTGCACGGGGGGGATTTGATGCTGATCCCCCACGCGATCGCGCTGTCGCGCCGGGCGGTGGCGACGATCCGCGGCAACCTGCGATGGGCGGTGGCGTACAACGCGGTGGGGGTGCTGGCGGCGTCGGGGGGGTATCTGCATCCGGTGATCGCGGCGACGCTGATGGCGGCGTCCAGCGCGATCGTGGGGTGGCGGTCGTTCCGGGTGATCCCGGCGGTCGATGAGGATTCGCCGGCGCCGACGGACTTGGAGGCGGCGTGGCGGGCGGTGCGGTCGGCGCCGCGAAAGCCGCTGGCGATCGAGGCTGCGGGACCGGCGCGCGAGCCGTCGGCGTGGCATCGGCGGCTGTTCGCGGGGGCGCACGGCGTCGGTTTCATCGGACAGGGAATCGTGTTGGCGATGCTCGCGTCGATGGGGTGGGGAGGCTGGGCGGTGACGATCCCGGCATTCGCGCTAGTGACGGTCTTGACGGTGCGGTGGGCGCGGCGGATGCCGCCGTTCGCGGACATGATCCTGGGCATGATGAGCCTCGGCGGGCTGGGGATGAACCTGGGGTGGTGGTACGACGGCGGCTTCGCGTCGGCCATTGTGGATGGCGGCGTGCATTCGTGCTGCGCGACCATGCTGGATGCGTCGGTCTCCGGCGAATCGCACTGGATGTATTGGGGGATGCTGATCCTGGGCGTGCCGGCGATGTATGTGCTGCGCTGGCGGATCGACCGGTTCAGTTTCCGCAAATGGTGCTGCGTCGGGCCGATCGTGATGGGGATTCCGGGGATGGTCTTCGGCATGTGGGCCGGGGCGGTGATGGCGACGCGGCTGACGCGGCTGGACCCGACGATGCAGGTGGTGGCCAGTTATGTGCTCATGATGCTGGGCATGTCGGCGGGAATGCTGCTGCCGCATCTGGGGGAGATGCTGGATCCGCCGCCGGAGGAGAAGGAGAGGGGATGAATCGCCGGTTGCGGGTTGCGGGTTGCGAGTTGCGAGTTGCGGGTTGCGGGTTGCGAGAGACGACGGAATGCTCCTTCCCTCTTCTCCGCCTACTTTCCTTCCGCCTACCGCCTACTTTCTTTCCGCCCACCGCCCACCGCCCACTATTTCGGGTTGCAAGTTGTAGGTTGTAGGTTGTAAGTGAAGAGGGGAGGCGGTTTTTTCTTCTCCGCCTACCTTCCTTCCGCCTACCGCCTACTTTCTTTCCGCTTTCCGCCTACGGACTCATTCCCCAGCACCTCGCGCACCTTGGCGCTGAGGGCCTCGGGCGAAAAAGGCTTTTGCAGGAAGTGGCTGTCGTCGCGTCCGGCGCCGTGGAAAATCTCCGAGTCGGCGTAGCCCGAAACGTACAGCACCTTGGTGCGCGGGCGCCGGCGGATCATCCGGGCGGCCAATTCCTCGCCGCTCATCCGCGGCATCACCATGTCGGTGATGAGCAGGTCGATCGGCCCGTTGAATCCCTCGGCCACCTCGATGGCCTCGGCGCCGTGCTCGGCCTCCAGCACCGTGTACCCCTCGGATTTCAGCAGCCGGCGGACCAGCTTCCGCACCACGTGCTGGTCCTCGACCAGCAGCACCGTCGCCGTCCCGGCGGGGCCTGTGCCATGGGCCGCCGGCCTGGTCTCGACCGTGACCGGCTCGGCGGCCTTGGGAAACAGCAGCTCGAATCGGCTGCCCTTGCCCGGCGTCGAGGCCACGTCGATGGCGCCGCCGGATTGCGCGACGATCGCGTAGATCGTGCTCAGCCCCAGTCCCGTGCCCATGTCCGGGCCTTTGGTCGTGAAAAACGGTTCGAAAATCCGGGCCAGCGTCGGCTCGTCCATCCCGATGCCGCTGTCGCCCACCGCCAGTCGCACGCACGGTCCGTCGGCGAGCTTGGCGTTGACGGGGGGGGAATCCATCGAATCGACCGCGATGGACAGCCTTCCCCCCTGCGGCATGGCATCGCGGGCGTTGACCGCGAGATTCATCACCACCTGCTCGATCTGGGCCGCGTCCGCCCGCAGCGGCGCCGGGACGGCGCCGGTCTTGACCTCCAAGACGATATGCTCGCCGATGATCCGCCGGAGCATCGGCTCGATGTCGCGGACCACGCCATTGAGGTCCAGCACCGTGGTCCGGGCCGACTGTTTGCGGCTGAACGTCAAGAGCTGCCTCGTCAGCGCCGCGGCCCGTCCGGCGGCCTTCATGATCTCCCGCACATCCCGCTCGGCATCGCCATCGCCCCCCAGCCGTTCCAACAGCAGATCGCCATAGCCGGTTATGGCCGTCAGCAAATTGTTGAAATCGTGGGCGATCCCCCCGGCCAGCCGGCCGATCGCCTCCATCTTTTGCGCCTGGAGCAACTCGGCCTCGCGCTCGCGCAGGATCGCCAGGTTGCGCGCCCGCTCCAGCGAATAGCGGATCGAGCGCTCCAGCAGCGGGGCGTTGATCTGCCCCTTGACCAGATAGTCCGCCGCCCCCGCCCCCATCGCCGCCACGTCGGTCTCCCGGTCGGCCAGGCTGGTCAGCAGGATCATCGGGGCATGCCAATCCCGACGCCGCGCCTCCTCGAGCAATTCCAGCCCGGTGCGGACTCCGATGCGATAATCGAGCAGGTACAGGTCGTGCGCTTGTCGCGACAATTCGGCCAGACCCGAGTCGAAGTCCCGCGCCCACGACAGCGCGTATCGCCTCGGGCCGATCTCCGCCAGCAGGTCGCGGGCCAGGAGATAATCGTCCTCGTCGTCCTCGATCAGCAGGATGTCGATGGGCTTGTCGGCCATCGCGCCGGTCAACCCTTCTTGCCGTGCGGCAGTTCCACGATCTCGAACCAATATCGCCCCAACGTCCCCATCACCTCCACCAGCCCCGCGAAGCTCACCGGCTTGGTGATGAACGAGTTCACCCCCAGATCGTACGTCCGGTAGATGTCCTCCTCGGCCTTGCTGGTCGTCAGCACCACCACCGGGATCGACCGCAGCGCCGGATCGGCCTTTATCTCCGCCAGCGCCTCGCGCCCGTCCTTCCGCGGCATGTTCAGGTCCAGCAATATCAGCCCCGGACGCGGATGGGCCTTGGCGTCGGCGTAGGCGCCACGCTGGTACAGATAGTCCATCAGTTGCTCGCCATCCTCGACCCAGCGGAAGTCGTTGGCCAGCCGGCTCTCCTCCAGCGCCTCGCGGGCCATCAGCCGGTCGTCGGCGTCGTCGTCGGCCAGCAGGATGGTGATGGGCTTGGCATTGTGGCTCATGCGTCGGCTCCTTGATATTCCTCTTCGTCGCGGAGATGCCGCCTGGGCAGCGTGACCACGAACGTCGATCCCTCGCCGGGGCGGCTGGTCGCGGTGATTCCACCGCCGTGGCGCTCGGCGATCTTCCGGCAGACCGCCAGCCCGATCCCCGTCCCCTCGTACTCCGACCGCCCGTGCAGCCGCTGGAATACCGTGAAGATACGGTCCAGATACTTCTCGTCAAAGCCGATCCCGTTGTCGGCGACCGTCAACTCGAACTTTTCCGCATGATTCGCGGCGCCGTGGGTCGGCGCGCCCCCGTTCGCTCCGGGGACGATCCGCCCGCGCACCTCCACCCGCGGCGCCACGCCCGCGCGGCTGAACTTCAGTCCGTTGCCGATCAGGTTCTGCAAGAGCTGCCGCATCTGAATCGCGTCGGCGTCGATCTCCGGGAGGTCCGACACCGCGACCGCGCCGCCGGTCTGTTCGATCCGCGCTTCCAGGTCGCCGATCACCCCGCGGGCCACCTCCGCCAGATCGGTGGCCACGAACGGACGGGCCTTGGTCGTCACCCGCGAGAACGTCAGCAAATCGTTGATCAACCCTTGCATCCGTCCCGCCGCGTTCTGCATCCGATCCAGGTAGTCCAGCCCGTCGGACGTGAACCCGGGGGCGCACTTCACGCGCAGCCGATCCCCGAACGCCTGTATTTTCCGCAGCGGCTCCTGGAGATCGTGCGATGCCACCGACGCGAAATCCTGCAACTCCCGGTTGGACACCTCCAGCCGCTGCGATGAACGACGCAACTCCGCCTCCGCCAGCCGACGCTGTTCGACCTCGTCGATCAGCCGCGCGTTCAGTGCCTCGGACTCCCGCGTCCGGCGCGACGCCGTTCGCGCCAGTTGCAACGTCGTCGCCAACAGCGCGCTCATCAGCACCCCGCCGATGAGCACCCCCTGCGGCAACACCGTCCGCACCGCGCTGGCCAAGGCCTTGGTGGGCCAAGCCTCGACCGTCCAACCCAGATCATAGTCGGCCACGGTCGCCGAGCCCACCATCGCCTCGTCGGTTGGGCGGCGCTCGCCGGTTTCGTATAGTGTTCCTTCGGCGCCGCTGATCCGCACCGAATATCCCGACGACGCCATGTTCTTGAGCATCACCGACAGCAACTCGCGCAAGCGGAAGGCCCCCACCACCCAGCCTCCGGCGTCGGCCTCCACCGGAACCGCAACGATGATCCCCGACTCCCCGGTCAACAACTCCACCCCCGATGCCACCGCCACCCGACGCTGCGATCTCGCCGACTCCAGCGCCGAGCGATGATCGGGACGCGCCAGCAGATCCGCCCCCACCGCGGCGGCGTTGCCGGCGACGGGAATCGCCGAAACGATTTTCCCGTCCGCTCCCACGCGCTCGATCGCCTGGAAACCCCCGTAATCGCGGTAAAGCATCCCCGCATCGTCATCCCAATCCCCCCCGCCGTCCCCTTTTGTCCCCGACCGGCGGGCCAGCCGCACCAACGCCAATATCCGCGATTCCATCCGCGAGGCCAGTTCATGTTGGATCGCCGAGGTCTGCTGTTGGGTGATGTTGCGGATATACGTCCGCTGTTCCCGCGCCAACGCCTGCCACAGGGCGATCGACGCGGCGAAGCCGATGAGCAACACGGCCCACGCCGCGCCCTCGAGCCGGGCGGCGCGTTTCTGTCTAGGCGGTTCACCCATGGGTTACGACCTTCCCGCCGCCGAATCATGGCGGTGCGAGGCCCGACCATAGCACCCCCCCTCGGCCCGCGCCAACGGACGATTTCCCGGCGCCGTCCGGTGCGATTCCCCGGCGCCGCGACCCCATCGGGCAATTCCCGCGCTGCGACGCGCCGGTTCGGCGCGGCGCCAAATTGCCCCGTCGCAATACTGAACCCTCCGGCGATCCACTGCCGAAACCAGAGACATGATCACCCAATCGGTCACCTCGGGCACGTCGGGAACCCAGAAGCAGGGCGCCAACTACAACCTCAAGACCGAGGACTTCATCAAGATGATGGTCACCCAGCTCCAGAATCAGGACCCCATGGAGCCGGCCAAGAACCAGGAGCTGCTGGCGCAGATGAGCCAGATCGGGCAGCTTCAGTCGTCCACCCAGCTCCAGGACAGCCTCAAGAGCATGGTGTTGCAGAATCAGGTCGGATCGGCCGGCAACCTCATCGGCAAGACCGTCCAGGGCGCCGACGACAACCAAGAGGCGATCCGCGGCATCGTCACCAGCGTGCGGGTCGACAAGAACGGGGTGTATCTGCAACTGGACAACGGACGAGAATTGTCGATGTCCAACGTGACGAACATCGCGCCCGGGCGATCGGCGACCGCGGCCACAACCGCCACCCCCGCCATCCCCGCCGCCACCGGGGCATGACCCCGACCCACGCGGGGCGCGGAGCGACCGCCCCGGAATGATCCAAACGCGCGGGCGCGGCGGAGCCGACGACCGACCCAACAGGCCAACGCCGGAAGACGGACACGAACCATGGCACTCACCAGCGCGCTGTTCACGGGGCTGTCGGGTCTGGATGTCAACCAGACCAAGCTTAGCGTCGTCGGCAACAACATCGCCAACGCCAACACCGTCGGATTCAAGGCCAGCCGGGCCCTGTTCAAGCCGCAGTTCTATGTCACCGACTCCGGCGGCGCCCCCCCCTCGGGCGACTTCGGCGGGTCCAATCCGAGCCAGCGCGGCCTGGGCGCGCAGGTGTCGGCGATCGAGAAGGACTTCACGCCGGTATCCATCGAGACCACCGGCAAGGCCACCGACCTGGCCCTCGACGGCCACGGCTTTTTCATCGTCCAGGGCACCAGCCAGCGCTACACCCGCGACGGCTCGTTCACCCTCAACAGCGCCAACCAGCTCGTCACCGGCGGCGGCGATTTCGTGCAGGGCTTCGGCGTCGATGACAACTACAACGTCATCCCCGGCGCCCTTGGGAAGATCACCATCCCCCTGGGCACCATGACCGCCGCCCGCCAGACCGAGAACGTCAAGCTCGAGGGCAACCTCAACGCCGACGGCAACGTCGCGTCCGGGGCCTCGATCACGCAGTCCCAGGCCCTCACCACCCTCGGCGGC
>JBBSAF010000132.1:0-7493 GCA_038252525.1 Tepidisphaerales bacterium | reverse complement strand
TCGGCAACATCGGGCATTTCGACAACGAGATCGACATGGCCGGCTTGCAGAAGCTCGTCAAGGGCGGCAAGGTCGAGAAGATCAACATCAAGCCGCAGTACGACATGTGGACGTTCGCCGATGGGCATTCGGTGCTGATTTTGGCCGAGGGCCGGCTGCTGAACCTCGGGTGCGCCACCGGGCATCCGAGCTTCGTGATGAGCAACTCGTTCACCAACCAGACGCTGGCCCAGATCGAGTTGGCGACGCGGAACCAGCAGTATGAGAACAAGGTGTATGTGCTGCCCAAGCACCTCGATGAGAAGGTCGCGCGGCTGCATTTGGAGAAGCTGGGCGTGAAGCTGACGGTGCTGAGCAAGAAGCAGGCGGATTACATCGGCGTGCCGATCGAGGGACCGTACAAACCGGAGCATTATCGGTATTGAGGGAGCCGTGGGCAGAGGCAAGTAGGCGGTAGGCGGATAAGAAACAGGGGCAAGACGGCAGTTTCCAGTTGTCAGTTTCCAGTTGTCAGTTGCCAGTTGCCAGTTGTCAGGCGGGAAAAGAGGCAAAGACGAGGCCTGTCGCGTCCATGGGGCGCGGCGGGCCTGTTTTTTGCGCGGTTATTTGTTGGATCATCGAATCGGAATGGGTCGATATGAGGGGCGAAAGCGGACCTCGCGTGACTTGGGGGTGGTGATCGGCCTACAGTCGAGGGATGTTGCGACGATTTCATATTCTTGCTGCAATGACAGCGATACTTTGCGGGTGCGAGGGGACGACGACACGATCGCTCGCCCCGGTGCCGGCATCACAACCAACGAGCAGTGCCACCATGGAGAATCCGTCCACCGAAAAGGTCGTTCGCACCGAGGAGCAGTGGCGGGGGCTGTTGACGCCGGAGCAGTACCGGGTGTTGCGCGAGAAGGGCACCGAACGGGCGTTCACGGGGGAGTACACCGACTCCACGACGCCGGGAACCTATCACTGCGCCGCGTGCGGGGTCGAGCTGTTCCGGTCGGACAACAAGTTCCACTCGGGTTGCGGTTGGCCGTCGTTTTACACGGCGTTGGCCGGGGACCGGGTGACGCTGACGCGGGATGATTCGTATGGGATGGTGCGGACGGAGGTGACGTGCACCCGCTGCGGTTCGCATTTGGGGCATCTGTTCGACGACGCCCCCGACCAGCCGACGGGACAGCGATATTGCATCAACAGCGTGGCGCTGACGTTCGTCCCGGACAAGAAGTGATGGCCGACGGGCGTTGCGCGGCGCGAAAAAAACGTCATCGCGATTTTTCGCCACTCCTCCTTCATCGGCATCCCCCCACAACGCAAAAAGCGATCCACTTCGGGATCGCCTTGAGACCGCACGGCAAATAACGGCCAAAGCACCCCCGCAACGAAAAAAGCGACCCGTTGCGGGATCGCCCTTTCCCCTTTGCGGCTTCCTCCGTCGCCGCTATTTCCCGTCCACCCCGCACCCGGCGACGACCGTTCGCGGGTCGGCGACCGGCTCGCCGGCAAGCACCGCGTCGATGGCCTCGCGGACATGGGAATGCTTGATCGACTTGCCGCTTTCATCGTCGTCGAAAGCGCCTTGGTAGCGGATCATCCCCGCCGGGTCGATCACGACGAACGTGGGGGTTTTGCTCACTCCGTAGGCCGCCGCCGTCGAGCCGGTCCGGTCCATCCAGAAGGGGATGTCCAGGCCGGCGGTTCGCATTTGGACGGCGACCGCGTCGGGCGAATCCTTGGCGCCGACTTGCAGGCCGATCAATCGCACGTTGCCCCGGTCCCCGAAATGCCGCGCCAAGGCCGAAACCCGCGACAGATAGCGGTTGTTGACCGGGCAACGGATGTCCCCGAACCAGAGCACCACAACCCGCCCGGCGTAGGAGTCCAGCGAGCAGGCCCGGCCATCGAGATTCGTCAGGGCGATCAAGGCCGCCGGGCGCGGACCGTCGAGGGCGACCGGGGCGTGTCCGCGTGCCCAGAGCACCCCGATGCTCGCCACGAGGACCAGCCCGACCGCGAATAAACCGAATTGTGCGCTACGACGGGCCGACAGCATCAGGTCGTCTCCGGGTGAAAATCCGCCAAGTTGTGCCGTCAAGACAAGGGAGTGATGTCGGAAGTTCGCCGGATAGCCCATCGCGGCGAGTGGTTAAACTATACCCCGGTTTTGGCCCGCGCCAAACAAAAAATTAAAGTTTTCGGATGTTTGGGTCGAGAGGCGGGAGATAGGTGGCAGTAGGCGGAAGGCAGTAGGCAGAAGGCAGAAGGCGGTAGGCGGAAGGCGGAAGGCGGAAGGTGGGGAGGTGGGCGAGGGGGGTAGGCGCAGGGCGATCCGCCGATTCTTATGAGCCGCGACCGTCAGGGGGCGGGATTTGATTCCGCGCGAGGATTTCGGGGCGCCGCGCATCCACGGTGAGCAACATTCGATAAAGCATTTCCAGTCGCGGCGTCGGTATTCCGGCGGATCGAGCGGCGCGGAACGGGTTGCCCAGGATCGCCTCGACCTCCATGGGTCGGCCCAATTCCCGGTCGATCTGCATACTCGTGCGGTAGGGGCCCATGGATTGGGTTTCGCGCAACTTCTTTTCAATCAAGGAGTTGTCCAAAGTCGTGCCGACCGCCACCGCCGCCGCGCGGACCTCCTCCATGATCCCCCGCACCAAGGCCAGACTGTTGGGATGCCCGACAAGCCGGTCGGTCGAGAGGTCCAAGGCCGCGCCAAGACCGTTGAAGGGGATGTTCCAGAGCAGCTTTTCCCACCGCCCATCTGCCAATTCATCCAGCACCGTCGTGCGGATGTGGGCCGATGACAGAATCCCCGCGATTTCGATGGCCTTGGCTTTTTGATCGCTCAAAAACGATCCGACATGGATATGCCCGTGGTCGCTGTGGAAGATTTCCCCCGGCCCGGTTCGCACGATGCATGCGAAGACCAACCCGCCGACGATCCGCTCGGCGCCGAAATGCCCGGCCAGGAACTCCTCGTTTCCCAGCCCGTTTTGGAGTGTCAAAATCGCGGTGGTTGGTTTCAGCAGCGGACGGACCCACGCGGGGATGGAGTCGTTTTCCGTCGCCTTCAACGTGACGATAACCCAATCGGCCGACGCCAAGGTCGCCGGGGTGCGATGGACCGAAACGCGCTGGGGTGCAATGGCGAAGTCGCCGTCGCAACTCTTGATCCTCCAGCCTTTTGCGCGAATTGCGTCGTAGTCCCCCCGCACCAGGAACTGCACCGGGTACCCAGCCTCGGCGAGTCGGGCGCCGTAGTACCCGCCGACCGCGCCGGCCCCGACGATGGCGATGTTGGGATGATGGGCGTCCATGGACGCCCATTGGGCGCGCCGGTCGGCGAACCGTCAAGACGATTTATCGGACCCCTCCCCGCCGCCGGTCGGATCGCCTTGGCCGCTGCGGGATTGCATGAGGATGCCGACGTGTTGGGCCAATGTCGTGATCTTGCGATCCTGCACGGAGACGATCGTCAACAATTCGAGGGTGACGAGGAGGAAAAACGCGGTGACGCACAGGAGCATGACCGTGCGGTAGTCGATTCGCAGCCAGTCGGCCATCCACCCGACCCCGCCGGGAAAGAGACTGAGTCCCAGGAAGGGCAGTCCGAGGATCAGGAACACCAGGGTGTAACGTTCCTTAAGCCTGTATTGACTGAGGCGCCGGACCGCCAGCAGGAGCAGGCCGCCGCCAATCAGCAGGAGAATCAGTTGTTTGACGATCGTCATGGTTCAACTCGTTGGGGTCGATGGCGCCGGCGCCGGCGTTCAGCTTGCCGGTGGGCCAGGGACGGCGCACCAGGTCCAGCAGGAGGCAGGTGGTGACCTTGGCGACGTAGAAGAGTCCGCTGATGAGTCCGATGCTGCTCTGTCCGGTGCGACGTTGGCGCATCCGCACCGAGACCTCGTCGATGGCGAATCCCATCCGATGGAGCAGCAGAATCACCTCCGGCTCGGGATAATCCTCGGGGTACCAATGCGCGAAGGCCTCGATGACCCGTCGGCTGGCGGCCCGGAAGCCGCTGGTGGGGTCGGTCATGTCCAAGCCGGTGAGCAGTCGGATGACCCTTCGCAGGAATCCGGCGCCGGCCTTGCGGACGACGGTTTGGTGATAGAAGCGGGAGGGGGTGAGGAACCGCGAGCCGACCACGAGGTCCAGGTCGTTTTGGACCAGATGATGGATCAAACGGCAGACCTCGGTGGGTCGGTGCTGGCCGTCGCCATCGACTTGGACGGCGAGTTGGTAGTCGTTGAGAGCGGCATAGCGGTAGCCGGTCTGCATGGCGCCGCCGATGCCGAGGTTGAAGGGGAGGGCGACGACGGCGGTCCCGGGGGGGACTTGGTGGGCGGTGTCGTCGGTGGAGCCGTCGTCGATGACGAGGATGTCGCAGAAATCGGGGAGGCTGCGGCGGAGTCGGCGCACCAGCTTGCCCACGGCGTCGCGCTCGTTGAAGACCGGCACGATCACCAAACATCGCGGGGAATAGGACGGCGCGCTGGATTTCATGATCCACTCACCCCCGATGGAACGTCACGATACCCCAATTGCCCGGCGGCGCGAAGCCCCGTAACCTGACGAACGCGGGAGTGGGTGGCCCGAGGGTCCGATCCCCTTGTTCGATCCCATGCGCCCCTTCGCCATTATCATGCCCCGGTTCGCCATTGTCATTCCGACGTTGAACCACGCCAACCACTTGGGGGACGCCATCGCCAGCGTCCAAAGCCAGAACGGCGCGGCGGTGGATTTGTTGGTGCGGGACGGGGGATCGGTCGACAGGACGGTCGATATCCTGCGGTCTCACAAGGAGTTGCGCTGGATCAGCGAACCGGACCATGGGCAGGGCGACGCGATCAACAAGGGGCTGGCCGAAACCACGGGCGGGATCTGCGGTTGGTTGAACGCCGATGACGAATTGGCGCCGGGGGCTTTGGCGAAGGTGGCGGCGGCGTTCGATGCAAACCCCGATGTGGCCGTGGTGTATGGCGATGCCCGGTTCATCGACGAAGCCGGACGGGATGGGGGACGATGCGAGCAGGTCGAGGATTTTTCGTTCGAGCGGCTGTTGACGGTCTCGGATTTCATCGTGCAACCGGCGGCGTTTTTTCGTCGGTCGGCCTTCGAGGCCGTCGGGGGATTGGACCCGGCGTTGCACTGGACGATGGATTACGATTTGTGGCTGAAGTTGGGGCGGCGATTCCGATTTTTGCGGATTCCCGGCGTCTTGGCGCGGTATCGGTGGTCGGGCGCGAACAAGACCGCCGACCGACCGGCGTCGCGCCTGATGGAGGTCGAGCGGGTGGTTCGCCGGCACGGGGGCAACGGTCTGCCGGCGTATTTCCTGATGGAGGCGGCGGCACTGTCGTGGGGGCTGGGGGACCGCAAATCCGCGGCGCGGCAGTTCATCCACCCGAAGATTCTGGCGGCATTGATGGAGCCGAAAACCTGGCGGATCATGGCGATGCGGCGTCGGCTGCGGAAACCGGGAGGGCGGGTTGGCCGCGGTTGATTCGGCCGCGCGGGGGTGGCGCGCCCGGCGGGTCAGTAGCCGGCGGGGGACGGGGGTTTGTCGTGGTCGTGGGCGACGTGGGGATCGGCCAGGGCGCAGCCGAGCAGACCGTTGTTCATGGCGGCGATCATGCGGGCGGTCTTGTCGGTGTGGCCGCGGCGCTCGGATGGTTCGAGGGTGGCGGCGCAAGGGGATCCGAAACGGGGCTGGGCGAACGGCAGGTGGGTGTCGCCGCAGGCGAGGATGTGGCTGGCGTTGGTCATCCCCGTCGCCTCATCGCGGACCTGGGCGACGGCGCTATGGGCAGGGTCGTCGGCGCCCCATTGGGTGAAGCTGCGGGCGTTGCAATAGTGACTGACGAAACTGCGCCGAAAGCGGTCGGGGGTGCAGTTTTTCTTGCTGCGGTGGAGCACGTGGCCGTTGAAAAACACCACGTCGCCGGGATTGGCGCACACCAGCACCTGATCGTATCGGTCGGCCACCTGGGTGAGCATGTTGTGCTCGTCGTCGGGATCGCTGACGCCCTTGACGTAGGTGATGTCGCCGACGAGCTTGTCGCCGAAACCGTAGGGAATCTCGGGGCAGGGCGGGTAGATCGGCTCGGCGCCGGAGCCTTTGGCGAACCACATCGCGCCGTTCTGCTCATCGCAGGGGTCGATGGCGATCCACGCCCCGCAGAGGGTGTCCGGCACGCTCGGGATGTAATACGAATCCTGGTGCCACCCTTGGCCGGGCTTGCCGGGCGGCTTGAGGAAGAGCATCGTCTGAAGGGCCAGGACATCCGGGCCGATGAGCACCTCCAGCACATCCAGCACGCGCGGATGGAGCAGATAGCGCTCGTGGAGCTCCAAGCGGCGATGGAGCATGTGGAGGCGGAGGAAATACTGGGCCTTTTCGGTCGGCGAGAGATGGGCCGGCGGGGCCTCGAGGTCTTGGACGCTCACCCCCGAGTCGCCGTGGACATCGCGGTCGGCCATCGAGCGGTTCTGCTCGGGGAGGCGACCTTGCATGAGGTCCTCGGTGTGCTCGCGCAGCTCGCGGATTTCGTCGGGGCCGACCAATCCGCGGACGACGAGGAAGCCGTCGCGCCGGAACGCGCGGTATTGATCGACGGTCACGGGGACGCGCGGTTGCGGGGTCGGCTGGATGGGGGGGGTCATGGGTTCACCTTTGGTCGGAAATCGGGGACGGAATCGTCTTTGGGATGGGGGTATCTTGCATCCGGCGGGTGCGGAATGGAATGGGCGGGATTGGCATGTCCATGCCCGCCATTGATCGCCCGCCCTTGATCTACGGCCGGGAGAACGGGCGCGTGACCATGAGCCGGGGGGTGGGGGGTGTGGCGCCCTCGGCGATGGCCTGTCGGAGGGCCGTGGGTGAGGCGCCGTAGGCCTGTTTGAATCGACGGGAAAAGTGGAAGGGGCTGGCGAAGCCGCAGAGGTCGGCGATCTGTCGGACATCGAAGTTGCTGCGGGCCAGGAGGACCGCCGCCCGGTCGAGCCGCGCCAGTCGAACCGCCTCCAAGGGCGACAGTCCCAAGGCGCGTTTGAACGAGCGGCAGAGGTGTTCGGGAGTCACGCAGGCGACCTCCGCCAGTGCGCGCAAGGCGAGGGCGGACTTGGGGTCGCGCTCGATGGCCGAGCGAATCAACCCCAACGCCCGCTCGACGGCCTCGGGCAGTCGTTCGACCGGGACATCGCGGGTCGAGATCTCCCCCAGCACGAACGCCTGCAGGAGGTGCGCCATCCCCGCCTGCCGCAGGGCGGCGTCGCCGTCCTCGGCCCAAGTGAGGATGTGGCGGAACATGGGGCGGAGGATGTCGCCGTCGGGCGGCTGGCGAACCAGCGGCCACGTCTCCGGCGCCGGCCAATCGGGGGGGAGGTCGAGGATGGAAAAGTGGAAGAACGCATGGCGGGTGGGTCGGTCGGGGTCCCAGCGGAAGGAATCGACCTGTCGGGGGCGGCAGAGGAGGATGGCGCCT
>JBBSAF010000131.1:0-7513 GCA_038252525.1 Tepidisphaerales bacterium | reverse complement strand
TCGACCCCCCCTACCGATTTCTCACCGACAGACCGGACGAACTGCTGCAATTGGCACTGCATCTTCGCCACGCCCACCTCAAGCCCGACGCCACCGTCGTCTTCCGCCACGATGCCGCCAACACCCTCGCCCTCCCCGGCCTAACCGCTTACGACGTAAGAACCTACGGCTCTATGATGCTGGAACTGCTCCATCCCGAACCGTAGGCGACGGACGGACCGAAAGCAGGCGAGGCGGGCGAAGATCAAGTCATTTGTCCTTTGTCATTTGTCATTTGTCCTTTGTCATTGGTTTTTTTTGGAGGCGTGCCGCGCAGCCTCTTCCAAATGACAAGGGACGAATGACCAATGACACGGCCTGGGGGAGGACCCCAACGGCGCGGCTCGCCTCCCACGAATGACAAGGGACAAATGACCAATGACAGGGGCTGGGGGGGCTCCGACGACGCGGCCAGCCTCTTCCAAAGGACCAATGACCAATGACAAAGGACCAATGCCCGCTCATCCCCCCCCGCCCTCCGATCCGATGAATACCCATGATGCTCCATTGGATCCTCATCGGCGCCGTCCTCTGTGCGTGGGGGATGCTTTCGGTCCTCGGCAACGAGCGCGCCAACCGGCTGCAATCCCGCCCTCCCCGGCCGCCGGCCGACCCCTCCTGACGCCCACGCGGCATTAATTTCCCCGCCGATCAACGAATCCCCTATCCTTCCGCGGGGGACAGCCTCTACAATGGGACGGGATCATTTCGAAGGCGAGGCCATCATGGATCAACCCAAACGTCACGCGTTGCACTGGAGCTACATCGCCGCCGCCGCCTTGGCGCTGGCCATGGTGGGTGTCGGGAGCGCCCAAGCCATCCGCGAGCACCAATGGTACCTCTTGGCCGCCGGCGGCGTCTCGGTCATCCTGCTGCTGATCGGCTGGGGTCTGGCCGTCTCCCTGGCCGAGTCGCGCCGCGAGGCGTTGGCCGCCATGAACGACACGATCCTGCCGGTCAACGACCGCTTGCAGCAACTTGCCGTCCTTCTGACGCAGGTGAGCGAACAGCAGCTTCTCAGCGACCGCGCCAAGTCCGTCGCCTTCCGCAGCCACGACCGCGACGCCCTCCGCCGCGCCATCCGCGAGGACATGGCCGCCCAGGACTGGGAGGCGGCCTACGTCTTGGCCAACGAAATGGAGAACCAGTTCGGCTACAAGCAGGAGGCCGCCCGCCTGCGCGAGGACATCCACGCCAAGCAGGATGAGATGCTCCGCAAGGAAATCGGCGAGATCCTCACCGTCATCGACCGCCACACCCGCGCCGAGCAGTGGCAGTCGGCCTTGCAGGAGGCCGAGAAACTGCAAAACTCCCACGGCAATCACGAATTGGTCCGAAACCTGCCCCAGGAAATCGAAAAGCGCCGACAGGCGACCAAGCGGCAACTGCTCGCGGCCTGGCAGTCGCGCAACCCCGCCGACCATGACGGCAACCTCGAACTGCTCCGTCGATTGGACGCCTATCTGACGCCCAAGGAGGCCGAGGCCTTGCAGGACGACGTGCGCGGCGTCTTCAAAGCCCGCCTCGAAAGCCTGCGGGTCGGGTTCTCCTCGGCATGGCAGGACCATCGCTACGTCGAGGCCTTGGGTCTGGCCGAGCAGATCATCGCCGAGTTCCCCAATGTGAAGATCGCTCAGGAAGTGGCCGAAAAGCTCGACAACCTCCGTCGCCGCGCGGCCGAGGAGCGCGGCGAAGCGGTCGCCGCCCCGGCGGGCGCGTAAGCCGACCGGCGCTTGAGCCAACCGATGCGTAAGCCGACCGATGCGGGTGGTTCACTGCACCTGAATCATCGCGGACCCTGTTTTTCCCCCGACCGCGACGGGTGAGTGCGAGGGGAGCGTGGGGCAAGCGTTGGAAAATCGACCTTCGCTTGCTATCGGCAGGCGTTTTTCCTATTCTGACCGGCGGGGTGGCGGCCACGGGCCGCACGCATGAGCCTGCTTGGTTCCACCCTCGCAGGTGTTTGTTTCACTTGTGTGCGGCGTGTTCGGGTGTTACCTCGTTGGCCCTTGATTGACGGCGGACGTTTCATAAATCCCTTATCTCCGACCGACTTTCCGCCCACCCGGTTTCCACCGATCGGACTTGGGCGCGGGACAACGACCGGTGGGACATGATTCATGGGCCAGAAACTGCTTCACTACGACGTGTTGGAGCGCTTGGGGGAAGGAGCGCGCAGCACCATCTACTCCGTGAGCGACCCCGAGACCCGACAGGTCTTCGCGCTCAAGCATGTCGTGCGCGCCGAACAAAAAGACATCCGCTTCATCGAGCAGATGGAGACCGAATACGAAATCTCCCGGCAGTTCACCCACCCCAATCTCCGACGCAGCTATGAGCTGAAGATCGTCAAGACCCTCCTGTTGAAGGTCGCCGAGGCCTTCCTCACCATGGAGCTCGTCGATGGCCAACCCCTCGACGTGCGACTCCCCCCGGACATGGTGGATGTGGTTGACACCTTCATCCAGTCGGCCCAGGGACTGCGGGCCATGCACCAGATGGGCTACGCCCACTGCGACATCAAGCCCAACAACATCCTCCGCAACGACCGCGGCAAGGTGAAGGTCATCGACTTCGGGCAGAGCTGCAAGATCGGCACCGTCAAGGAGCGCATCCAAGGCACCCCCGACTTCATCGCCCCCGAACAGGTCATGCGCCGACCCATCAGCGTCCAAACCGACGTGTTCAACCTCGGCGCCACCATCTATTGGGCCGTCACCGGGCGCCACATCCCCACCGCCTACACCGTCAACACCAAGAACGACAACAGCTTCCTGCTCGACTCCCGCTTCGAGACCGCCGCCCAACTGAACCCCAAGGTTCCCGCCGCCCTGTCCAACCTCATCATGGATTGCATCGCCACCAAGCCTCAGCGACGCCCCACCGACATGGACGCCGTCCTCACCCGCCTGGAGCTCGCCAAACACATCCTCACCAAGGGCAACCTGCCCCCGGATGAGAGCCTTCTGGCCAACGACGAAACCAAGCATTGATCGGGCGATTCATCGAGGTGCGGCGCGCGACCGACATCCCCCCCCTGCGTGCCCATCGACGCCTATCGGACAAACGCGACCGGGATCTCCTCTAGATACAGCTCCGTCGCTTCCTTCAGATTCGCCAGCGCCTCGTCCACCGTTTCACCTTGCGGGGTCGTCCCGGTGTCGGGGTTGAACGCGACGTATCCCCCCTCGTAGGCGTGACAAAGCACGGCGGTCAAGGTCATGAAAAAGTGATGGGCTGAAACACGACGAAGGGTCAATCAGATTGTGATCGGCGGGCACTGCGGAGACCGCCCCCGCTCATTTCCTTCGCGTCAGCGACTCCAGCGGCAAGAACGCCGTCCGCGCCGGCGCGTTGGCCGGACGCGGCGGACATCCCTTCGCGCAGCAGTTGCCCAGCCGACTTCGCTTGCCGATCAGCGAACGCAGCAGTTGCCACGCCACCACACCGCCGGCGCCGGCCACGATCAACAGCACGAGGATGGTTTGCAGCCACATCGACATTGCATCCCGCGAATCAAGAAAACCACCGCGACCCCGCCTGGTACACGATCAAACACAGCACATACGCCAAACCATTCATATACACCAGCATGAGGATCGGCCAAGTCCATCCGCCGGTCTCCCGTCGCACGATCGCCAGCGTGCTCATGCACTGCATCGCCAACACGAACCAAATCAGCAAACTCACCGCCACCAGCGGCGTCCAAACCGCCTTCCCCATCCTCGGTCCCGCGGGATATCGGTCGCCCATCATCGCGTCGGCCAACGGCGTGGTCCGCTCAGCATCCCCGCCGACGCTGTAGACGATCCCCATGGTGCTCACGAACACCTCCCGCGCCGCGAACGCCCCCACCAAACCCACCCCCATCTTCCAATCATACCCCAGCGGCCGGATGACCGGCTCGATGGCGCGCCCGAACCGCCCGGCGAACGACTGCCGCAACTGCGCCCCCGCCGCGATCTCGACCGAATCCGTCGCCGGATGCGCCGGCGATCGCGGGTAATACGCCAGCGCCCACAAAATCACGCTGAAGCAGAAGATGATCGTCCCGGCCTTGGTCAGGAACTCCTTGGTGTGGACCCACACCTGCCGCGCGACCTGCGACCATTGCGGCAACTTGTAGCTCGGCATCTCCAGAATGAACGATTGGGCCGGTCCCTTGCGGCGATGGCGGTCGAATCGCGCGAACACCCACGCCGTCGCCGCCGCCGCCACGATCCCCAATCCATAGCACGCCAACAGCACCCCGCCCCGCGCCCAGGCGCCCAACCCCGCGAAAAACGTCCCGATCAACAGCGTGTAGACCGGCAGCCGGGCGCTGCAGCTCATGAACGGCGCGATGAAGATCGTCGCCAATCGATCCCGACGGTTCTCGATCGTCCGTGTCGCCATGATGCCCGGTATGGCACACGCGAAACTGCTCAAAAGCGGAATGAAGCTCTTGCCGCTCAATCCCACCTTCGACAGCGTCTTGTCCATTAAAAACGCCGCCCGCGCCAAATACCCGCTGTCCTCCAGGATCGACAGGAACATGAACAGCAGCGCGATCTGGGGCACGAACACCACCACCGCCCCCACCCCCGCGAATATCCCGTCGTTCACCAGCGCCTGCAGCGGTCCCTCCGCCGGCAGCCACGACGCGACCAATCCGCCAACCCATTCAACCGCCCCTTGGAACGCCCCCATGATCGGGTCGGCCAGCCAGAAGATCGAGATGAACAGCGCCGCCATGATGACCGCGAAGACCACCAGCCCCCACACCCGGTGCATGAACAGCCGATCCAGCCGCTCGGAGAAATCGGTCTTCCGCGGCGCATCGTGCTCCAGCATCGACTCGACCGGCGCCCCCATCGCCGCCATCTCATCCAGCGTCGCCGTCGCCTTCCCGCTCACCGATTCGATCCACTTGTAATGGGCCTCGATGTCCGCCTGCATCGGCTCGATCCCCAACGCGTACATCCGCTGGGTCGCCGACGCCAACAGCGACGCCACCGGCTCGTGACGCGCCACCGGCTCGATGTCCGCCGCCCGATCCCCAACGAGCAGCCGCTCGGCGATCGCCTGATAGCGGTCCAGACAACGCTCCGCCCCACGGCACGATTGCGCGCAGCGATCCGACACAGCCGGCAGCGGCGTCGGATGCGCCGGATCCCCATCGCGCAAGGCCAGCCGTTGCAGACATTCACACTCCCCCGGCGCATCCAATATCGCCAGCCCCCCCCCGACGATCAGCAATTCCTCCTTCATCGCCTCCGGCAACGCCCAATCCGGCAGCGGAGCCACCCGGGCCTCGGCCACCGCCCCCTTCAGCCGGTCGATCCCCTGTTTGCGATGCCCCACCACGGGGATCACCGGCACGCCGAGTTCGCGCGAAAGCATCTCCGGCGACACGTGCAGCCCGCGCCGCTCGGCGATGTCCATCATGTTCAGCGCCACCACCATCGGCCGGCCCAGCTCGACCAACTGGCTCACCAAATAAAGATTGCGCTGCAGATTGGATGCATCCACCACCACGATCACCGCGTCCGGCGCCGGTGTGTCGGCCCGCAGCCCCCGCAACACCTCCATGGCGACGGTCTCATCCGGCGACCGGCTGATGAGTGAATACGTCCCCGGCAGGTCGATCAAATCCACCCATCGCCCGTCCGGCAGCGCGAACCGACCGGTCTTTCGCTCCACCGTGATGCCGGGATAGTTGCCGACCTTCTGCCGCAGCCCGGTGAGCGCGTTGAAAATCGTCGTCTTGCCGCAATTGGGATTGCCCGCCAACGCCACCACCCACGACGCCTTGGCGTTGCGATCGGGCTTGGGGCAGTCGAGGGTGTCACAGCAGTGGGCCATGTCGGATACATCCGGGGCTTGTGGAGCTCGCGCGCGCCGGTAGCCCCTTCACCCGGCCGCCGAAGCCTAATCGCGTGGTTGGATGCTGATGTGCCGGGCCTGCTCGCGGCGCAGCGACAAGTGGTAGCCCCGCAACCGGAATTCCAGCGGGTCGCCCATCGGCGCCTTGCGGACGAACCGAACCTCGGCGCCGTTGCAAAACCCCATCTCCAGCAGCCGCCGCCGTAGGTCCGCATCCCCCCCCACCGACACCACCCGCCCGCATCCCCCCACGCCAAGCTGGTTCAACTCGCACGTCGCAGGCGAATCACAGACGTCACACTTGAGCTCGCAAGCCTTGTCCATCGTAATACCACTCCCGGAGCATGGCGGGTTCATCACGCCTTGGATTGTATCTTGTTGAGACTCAGTGTCAAGTAAATAAGACCTCCGGGGTGCCCTATACCCGCCCGACCTTCGGCCAACGCATTTCGACATCCGAAAATCGTTTCTCAAGCCCCGCTTGAACCCGCACGCCCCTTTCCATACCTTGGGCGTGCCCGAAACGTTCAACCACCAAGGAGATTTCCATGGCTCGCCACGCCACCGCCCCGTCCGATGGACAAGCCATCACCATCGCCAACGGCCAGTTGACCGTTCCCGACCGCCCCATCCTTCCCTTCATCGAGGGCGACGGCACCGGCCCGGACATCTGGCGCGCCAGCGTCCGCGTCTTCGACGCCGCCGTCGCCATCGCCTACGCCGGCAAACGCAAAATCGCATGGATGGAGGTTCTCGCCGGCCAAAAAGCCTTCGACCAACTCCAAACCTGGCTCCCCGACGAGACCGTCGCGGCCTTTCAGAAATACCTCGTCGGCATCAAAGGCCCCCTCACCACCCCCATCGGCGGCGGCATCCGTTCCCTCAACGTCGCCCTCCGACAAATGCTCGATCTGTACGTCTGCCTCCGACCGGTCCGCTACTTCACCGGCGTCCCCTCGCCGGTCAAACACCCCGAAAAGGTGGACATGGTCATCTTCCGCGAGAACACCGAGGACATTTACGCCGGCATCGAATACAAACCCGGCTCTCCCGAAGCCGCGAAGATCCTCGATTTTCTCGCCGCGAACTTCCCCGCCGATTTCAGCAAGATCCGCTTCGGCACGCTCGACAAGGTCAACGCCTTCCTCGACGCGGCCTACCCCGCCGTCAAGGACGAGATCGGCGCGATGGTCAATGTGGGCATTGGGATCAAGCCCGTCAGCTTCCTCGGTACGATGCGCCTTGTTCATGCGGCCATCGACCATGCGATCGCCCACAAGCGCAAAAGTGTCACGCTGGTGCACAAAGGCAACATCATGAAGTTCACCGAAGGAGCCTTCCGCGACTGGGGCTACAAGGTGGCCGAACACCGCTTCGGCGCCGTCGAGATCGACGGCGGGCCGTGGCGCCGAATCCCCGAAGGAAAGCCCGGCGCGGGCATCATCATCAAGGACGCCATCGCCGACATCACCCTCCAGCAGGTCCTCACCCGCCCCGAGGATTTCGATGTCATCGCCACCCTCAATCTCAACGGCGACTACCTCTCCGACGCCCTCGCCGCCCAGGTCGGCGGCATCGGCATCGCCCCCGGCGGCAACATCAACTATGT
>JBBSAF010000130.1:0-7555 GCA_038252525.1 Tepidisphaerales bacterium | reverse complement strand
CCGACAACAGCGGCAGCTTCAGCTCCTTCAGTGGCCTGGCCGATCCCACGATGGTCATGTCCACCGGACATTGCGGGCCTTGGAACACCGCCGACAATTCCCCCGTCGCCAACGCCTGCAATCCCCGGTTGAAATAGTTCGCCCGGTTGATGTAGAGATGCCCCGCCTCCAGGCGCAGGTCGATGTCGCCATGCCCCTTGGGATTCTCCGGCGCCGGTTGCAGGCTGAAGGCATCGTACAGTGCCGCGACCGGCCCGAAGTTCGCCAGCTCCGACTCGGCCAGTGTCGCGCTCCCCTGGGCATAGATCCGCCGGTGATCGCGCGGGTCGCCCACGGCCGTGAAGCTCCCGTCGATCCGACCGGGCATGGGCTTGTGATCCGGCCTCAGCGCGTGGACCAACTGATCGAGGCTCAGCCCCTTGAGCTCCACGATCAACTGCGACGACAGCGTCCCGGTCGCGTGGCGCCCGATCCGCCCCCACAGATCCACCCCGCCCCCGCCGATCTCGACATGGCAATGGTCCAGCACCGCGCGATTCATCGACGCGAACGCCACCACCGACACATCGCCGATCTCCAGCCCGTTGTATCGGCCTTCCACCGCCGACAGGCTCGCGTTGAATTGCAGCGGCTCCAACGCCCGCGGATCGGGCGCGGGCGTCACGATCATCCGCCCGCGGTATTTGCCTCGCAACGCCTCGAGCCTCGGCCAGATCATCCCCAACTGCCGCGTCTGGATGTCCGCGAACCGCACCTCCGCGGTCGACTCCAGCGGCTTGTCGAGATCGGCGGCGATCTTGCCGCTGATTTGCCCGCCGAACAGATTCCCGCCCAGCTCATCGACGCGCAACTGCCGGCCTAGGACCTGCGTGGCGAACTTCAGCTTCCCCAGCGCCTCCCCCCCATAGTCCGCCGTCACCGTCGTATTGACCCGGCCGACCGCCGAGAGCCGCCCCGCGTCGATCAGCAGGTTCCGCGCGTCGGCCCACAACTTCGCCCGCCCGGCGCCGGCGTCCAGCGGCCAGGCGTCGGCGTTCATCGACACCGTAAGCTGCGTCGGATGGGCCGTCGGCGCCGACGCCTCCAAGTCGATCGCGCCCTCCCCCCGCGTCAGCTTCGCCCGCGTCGAGAAAATCCCGTTCTCCAGCCGCATCGACCCCGCCAACCGGTCCGCCACCAGCGCATCCAGCCGCAGGTCGGTCGCCGCGAAATCCCCCACCAACGACGCCTTGTCCCGATCCATCCCCGGCACGTCCAATCGCCAAGCGCCCGCGAACGATCCCGTCAGGTTCGGCGCCTTCAACAGATCCGCCACATCCCCCAAATGCAGATCGTCGACCTGTATCCCCACCCGCAGCGTGCCGTCGGCCTCGGGAAACACCGCCGAGAACTTCCAGTCGCCCCCGAGCAGCATCAGATCCTTGCTGTGGATCGACGCGCGGTCCGGCGTGACCTGCCCGGCGATGTCCAGCGTCACATCCCCCACCGACCGGTCCAGCACCCGCACCTCGCGCCCGCGCACATGCCCCGTCAGATCCATCCGACGCGGAATCAGCGTCCCGTTCAGATGCGCCTCGGCCCGCAATCGCCCGAACACCGGCGGCTGGTCGCTTCCGCCGGCCGCCATCGGCAGGTTCAGCACATACAAATCGGCGTCCAGAGGCTTGGGCAGACTGAAGACATAGCTCCCGCTCGACGCGACCTGCAAATCGCCCGCCGCCGCGTAAAGCTGCTCCAACTCGATCCGCCTCGGCGAACCCCAGGCGTTCAGCACGAACCGCGCCGGCGTCCGCGGCAGCTTCGGGATCTCCCAGTCGGTCCCGTCGATCCACAAGTACCACGTCGCGTCGGCCGACCGCGTCGTCGGGTCGCCCCGTGTCGTCGCCCCCTCCCCCGGCGTCGTCGCCGAATCGCCCGAGCCGAACGTCGCCGCCAGGTCGATGCTCCCCCGTCCCGCCAACCGCCCCGGTTGCGGCATCGAAAGCGAATCAAGATATATCGACGCCCCCCGCGTCCGCAGCGCCGCCTCCAGCCCGTGCAAATCCACCTTCGCCGCCCCATCCAACGACGCCGACGCGATGCTCAATTTCCAGTCGATCGCATCCCACCCGCTCCCCGCCCCGGCCAGCGTCAAATCGGTTTTCCATCTCCCCGCCGCCGTGGTCCCCTCGCTGACCACCGACAGGTCCAGCTTCGGACGGTTCGGCCACGGCGTCGCCACCGACACCACCGCCCGACCGTCGTGGCTCGTCCCCGTCGGAAACGCCACGTTCCGCCAGATCGCCGTCAACTTCCCCGCCGTTTCCCCCGGCGTGTATCGCCCATCCAATTCCACCCGTCCGTCGGCCACCGCGAGCATCAGATGATCGAACGCCACCGCCGTCGCGTCGGCGGTGATCTTGCCGCCCAAAAAGTCGACGCGATCCAGCCCCCCGACCCCGGCGTCGATCGACAGCGTCGTCGGCCGGATCGTCGCCCCGCCCCCCGCCACCGTCACCTCCACCGCCCCCTTGGCCGACCGTCCCGCCACCTCCACCCGATCCAGCGACAACCGACCTTCCACCCCGCCCCCGCCCAGCGACCCGCTCCACCGCCCCAACATCGCCACCTCCGGCCACGCCGCGATCCACGGCTTCACCCACGGATCCAGATGCTCGATCTCGAATGCCAACTCATGGCGCCAGTCGGCGTTGGGCACGACCCGCCCCTGGATCGACACCTGCCCCGCCACCCCGCCATCGTATTGATAAACCAAGTCCCCTTGGCGTTTCCCGATCAGCGCGATCGGCCCGATCGTCACATCCCGCCCCGCCTGGTCGATGATCCGCAGCGAAGCATCCTTGATCGCCAATTCCGGCAACTTCGCCGGTTTCGACGCCGTGGCCTGCCGCTGATTCGGCGTCCCCCCGCCCGACCGCCCCAGGAGCCTGGCCACCTGCTGGACGTTCCAAGACCCGTCCGCCGCCTGCCGAACGACGACGTGCGGGCCGACCATCGACACCGCGTCGATCTCGACATTGCCGCTCAGCACGATCATCAGCGGCGAGGTGTGCGACACCTCCATCTCCGGCACCGTCACCAGAGCCCCGTCCGACAATGGCAGCCCCAGCGTCACGTTTTTCAGCGTCGTGTGCCCCAGCCACCCCGTCGAAAGACTGTCGGCCTCCACCCGCAAACCCAACTGGCTCCGCAGGATCCCCAGCACCAGATTTTTCGGAATGCTCGTCCAGAAAACGATCTGCACCGCGATCACGACCAGCGCGATCCCCGCCAACAAACCGATCGCCACCCGCGCCGGCCAACGGCGCTTGCGGCGGCGTTTCTCCGGGACTGTGACGGGGGTCTCGCTCATTGCGGCGATTCGGTCGTGGGAATGTTGCCCAGCGTTCGCGGCCCATAGCCGAAGAACCACCAGTCGGAGCGGAACGTCCGCCCCACGAACGGCCCGGAGCTCACCAGCCATTCGCCGGTGTCCGACCACATCGCCACCACGGCGATCGACGCGAAGCCGAACTGACGCGTGTTCTTGATGATCGCCAATTCCGGCGTGGCGATCGGCGCCACCCCGCTGATCGCCCCCGGCATGTAAATCGCCGGAATCCCCAACAGGTAATCCAGCCGGTCGATCCCCACCCCGCCGCTGCGAACCTCCAGCACGATCTCGGCGCCCTTGCGGTCCCCGACCAGACGCACCCCCGACGCCAGCAGCCGCGCCCGCAATTCACCGAGCATGAACAACTGCTCCTGCGACGGCCACTCGAAATACAGATACGCGCTGTCCACGAACACCGACCGATCCCGCAATCCCGTCACCGACAACCGCGCCACCGCCTTGCCGATCGCCTCGCTCATCAAAAACTGCTCCGTCGCCGTCCGCGGCGGATCCGTCACCCGGATCGTCGCGCACCCCGCCCCCAACGCCCCCACCAGCGCCAACCCCATCCAAAACTTCAACTTCCAAAACACCAAGCGCGATCCCTTCGTCATTGATTGGTCGGCACTGTACCCCAACCCCGCGCCCACCCACAATCGCCAAACCCCCGACCGCGCCCCTCCGCCAGGGCTATCGCATCTTCCTTGCTCCATGCAGGATGGTGACTCAGAATCAAACTTTGTCCATCAACGCTGGTTGAGGGTGGATTTTGCAAAACGGCCTCCACGCCAGCGCCAAGTACATGGACGCTTGAAGATGCGATAGCCCTGGGGCGGCTGGGGCTTTTCGGAGACCGGCGCACGAATGAGCCGCGATCGTGCGGAAGCCGAGGCGTTGGGGGGGGCGGATCGCTCCCGCACGGTCGCGGCTCGTCAAGAGGCGAGGCTGGCGGCACGAGACGCGGGTGTTCAGTCGCACAGTCGATAGCGGCGGAGGGCGGCGCGGACGCCGTGGTCGTTGTTGCTGGGGGCGATCCAGTCGGCCACGTCCTTGACGATGGGCGAGGCGTTGTCCATGGCGATGGCGACGCCGGCGAGTTGCAACATGCCCACGTCGTTGGGGGCGTCGCCGATGGCCATGACGCGCTCCATGGGGACGCCGTAATGGGCCGCGACTTTTTCGAGGGCCAGGGCCTTGGAGACGCGGAGGTCCATGATCTGGATCAGTTGGTCGTCGGTGCGGACGAAACTGAGGCGGTCGGAATAGGCGTCGGCCAGCAACGGTTCGAGGCGGTCGATGAGGCGCGGCTCGCCGAGGAGCAGGAGCTTGGTGATGGGTTGGGAGCAGATTTCGGCGATGGGGGCGATGACGTCGGGCTTGAAGAGCCGGCCGGTTTCTGTGGTGAAGGGCTGGTCGATGCGGTCGGTGTGCCAGCGGTCGAGCACCTCGCAGGTGACGAGGATTTCGTCGAACATGTCGCGGGCGGTGTCGATCAATTCGCGGACCAGCCCCGGCGCCATGGGTTGGTGGAAGATGGGCGTCCGGGTCGATTCATCCCAG
Organism: Tepidisphaerales bacterium; assembly: GCA_038252525.1. Classification (GTDB taxonomy): domain Bacteria; phylum Planctomycetota; class Phycisphaerae; order Tepidisphaerales; family Tepidisphaeraceae; genus JBBSAF01. The sequence continues at coordinate 2,622 of JBBSAF010000130.1, read as the reverse complement.
ATGAGGGCGCCGTTGTAGTTGATCTGCCAGGTGTCGAGGCCCAGGGCCTTGTGGATATGGCGGACGCTGCGCGGGGGACGGGCGGAGGCGATCACCAGCTTGATTCCGCGGTGGGCCAGCGACGCAAGCGCCAAGGCGGTGGGCTCGCTGACTTTTTTGGAATCGTCGAGGAGGGTTCCGTCGAGATCGACGGCGACCAGCTCGATGGGGGGTGGCGACGCCAGCGGGGTGTCGGCCGGGGGTGCGGCCGGGATGGGCGGCGGCGGGGGAGGCGCCGATGGGATGCGTCGTCGGAACAGTCTCATCGGGGGTCGATGGTAGCCGAGGCGGGCTTGAGGTTCCACCGGGGATTTTGGCCGAAAAAGCGGCGGGGATTGTGGTGAAGGACCTCATGGCGGTAGATGGCGACATCGCGGTGTGCGATACGCGGTGGAGGGCGGGAGGCAGGCTCCACACGGTCGGTGGTACGCGGTTGTAATGAAGGACCTCATCGGGGGTCGATGGCGGGCGATGTGGGCTTGAGCTTCCACCGGGAGTTTTGGCCGAAAAAGTGGCAGGGGTTGTCGTAAAAGACCTTGGCGCACTCGGCGTCGTCGTGGCCTCGGCGACGGTATTCGAGGTGGGTGTCGATGAGCATCGACGGGTGGGATTCGCCCCAGTCGGCGGCGCTGTTCACGCAAACCCGGTCGGTGCCGTACATCTCGAGCAGGTCGGCGGCCCGCTGGGGGGTGCATTTGCTGACGGGGTAGATGGTCAGGCCGTACCAGAAGCCGGCGTCCTTGGCCATGCGGAGGGTGTGTTCCTCGACGTGATCGATCAAGACCCGCTCGGGTTTGATGCGGGGATCGTTCTTGAGGATGTGGGTGATGATGCTCGTGCCCTTGTGCTTGTCGATCAGGTGGGGGGTGTGGATGAGGATCATCTGGTCGTGCTTGGCGGCGAGGTCCACCTGGGCCTCGAAGGTGATGATTTCGTTGCGGGTGTTCTTGTTCAGGCCGATCTCGCCGATGCCCAGGACGGTGGGGCGGTCGAGGAACTCGGGGATGATCCCGATGACCTCGCGGCTGATGGCCAGGTCGTCGGCCTCCTTGGCGTTGATGCACAGCCAGCTGTAGTGCTGGATGCCGTACTTGGCGGCGCGTTGGGGTTCGTAATCGGTCAGATGTCGGAAGTAGTCGTAAAATGACTGCACGCTGGAGCGGTCGAAGCCGGCCCAGAAGGCCGGTTCGCTGACGGCGACGACGCCGGCGCGGGCCATGAATCGGTAGTCTTCGGTGGTTCGGCTGACGCAATGAATGTGGGGTTCGATGAACTTCATGGCGGGCGGAGGTCCTGGTTGCGGCGAATTGTCGCGGTGCTAGATCGCCTGTTCCAATAGTCGGGTGATGACAACGCGGGAATCGAAGAGGGATTGGGCCAACTGGCGGGCGATGCGCGATTGATTGTCGTAGTCGCGCTCGAGGGTGGCGAAGGCGTGGGCGGCCTGGTCGAGGGTCTTGAAGCGGAAGAGACCCTCGCCGTCGGGGAGAAAGGCGCTGTCGCCGGTGTGCTGGACGACGGCGGGCTTGCCGGCGGCCAGATAGCAGGGGGTGCGGTCGCTGATCCATGCGGTGTCGTATTTGACATACGCGGGCTTGGCACAGCCGAACTCGCCGGCGGATTCATCGAGAAGATAGCGGCGGAATCGTTCGGCGGTGGGCGTGACCTCGTGGCTCTCGCGGACGCGCCACCCACGGGCGGTGAGCATGTCGAGCTCGGCCTGTTCGCCGGCGAGGCAGATGGCGAGCTCCAGCGGCGTTTTCACCCGCGCCGGCAGATCGAGGAACGGCAGGAAGCCGCTGCGTTTGTCGTTTTTATAGTACGAGCCGTCCATTTCGACGATCCAGTCGTCCATGTACCAGTGGCTGACGGTGGTGAAGGGCAGGGTCGGCGCCGTCGTGACCGGCCAACTGGGCAGATGGACGACCGGGCGGGTGTGGAGCCAGGTTTTGCCGAGGTCGGGGAACCGGGCGGATTTTTCGCCGACGGTCTCGCCGATGGTGGCCGAGACGCCATGGGTGGGCATGGGCATGTAACCCTTGGCGATGTTGAGTTGGAGGATACCGGGGTCGATGTCCATGAAGATCGAGCGGGGGAACGAGGCGATGAAGGCCGGGGCCAGGTCATAGCGGAAATCGAGCAGGAGGTCGGCGGCGCGGGCGTCGGCGAGGGGGCGACAGCCGGGGGTGGAAGCGGCGGGAAGTTCCGAGCCGTCGCGGGCGGCGATGACGAGGGCGCCGTCCAAAGCGTAGGGCGCCAAGCGCTCGCGCAATGCCATTACTTGGACGGCGGTGGTTTCCGGCGGGGCATCGGCGTCGGCGATGTCGAACCAGATCACGTCGTGGCCGAGATCGCGCAGGCCCAGCGCCCAGTTGATGAAGACCCAGAGGACGCCGCCCTGGGGATAGCGCAACGTGTTGGAGGTGGAGAGGCAGATGCGCATGGAAGGTTATCGCTCCGGGGGCGGGGTGTGGTCGCTCAGAAGTTCCTGGACGCGCCGGGCGCGATAGGGGCGGTCGTCGAGGACGATCCGCAGGGCGTCGCGCAGTTCGGCGAGGCGGGGGTCGGCGCCGAGGGTTTCGG
>JBBSAF010000129.1:0-7589 GCA_038252525.1 Tepidisphaerales bacterium | reverse complement strand
TTTCCGCCATACGCTTGCCCCCCACCCACAGCATTTCAATGGGGCCAACCACCACAAACCCCTTTTTTTCCCCCCGCCCCTTTCCCCAAAAACCCATCCCCCCCCCCCCCCCCCCCCAGCAAGTTTCGTGGCAAACCTCGAAAAATCCGCGGGGGGGGGGAGCGGTTTTCCCTCACCGTCCCTCCGGCTTCGCTTCACGCGACATGAGGTCCGCCAGGGCGGCGATCGCGTCGAGGCCCTCGAACAGGACGCGGTGCACGGCCGCGGTGATCGGGATCTCGACACCGGCCTCGGCCGCCAATGCCATGACCGCCTTGGTCGTCGGAACCCCCTCGGCCACCGAATCCATGCCCGCCAGGATCTCCTCGATTTTTTTGCCCTTGCCGATGGCCTCGCCGACGCGACGGTTGCGGCCCTCGGGGCTGACGCAGGTGGTGATGAGATCCCCCAATCCCGCCAATCCCGCGAACGTTTCGGCCTCGGCGCCCAGCGCCATGCCCAGGCGGGTGATCTCGACCAAGCCCCGCGTCACCAATGCGGCCTTGGCGTTGTTGCCCGCGCCCAGCCCGTCGAGGATCCCCGCGGCCAGCGCGATGACGTTTTTCATGGCGCCGGCCAGCTCGACGCCGATCACATCTCGGTTGGTGTAGACCCGGAACCACTGGGTGGAGAACGTCCGCTGGACCCGTTTGGCCAATTCGTCATCCTCCGTCGCCGCCACGGCCGTCGCCGGGAGATAGCGGGCGATTTCGGCGGCGATGTTGGGCCCGGAGAGGGCCACCAGCGGCCAATCGCACACTTTCATGGCCTTGGCGGGCGTGGCCAAATCCGGTCGCACGAGGCGTGTTTCGCCGAGGACATCGGCGATGATGCGGGTGGGTCGCAAGAGGGTGTCGGTCTCGATTCCCTTGGCCACCGACACGATCGCAAGTCCTTTGGGGACATGGGGATGCAGGCGTTTCCAGACGCTCCGCATATATTGCGTCGGCACGGCCGAGAGGATCAGGGTGGCGCCGGCGAAACACTCGGCGTCGTTGGCCGTCAGGCGCACCGAGGGGGGGATGCGCGCCCCCGGCAAGAACTTGTCGTTCTCGCGGGTCTGCATGAGGCGCTCGATGGAATCCTCGAACGCCCCCCACATGCTCACGCCGTGGCCGCCTTGGGCGAGAAGGATCGAACAGACGGTGGCCATGGCCCCGTCCCCGAGGATGGTGACCTGTTCAGTCATGGCCGACAGTTTTACCGTCGGCGGGGTTGGGTTGCCATGCGGGGGCGGCGGCGCGCTTTTTTCATTGAAGTTGTCGCTGCCGATCCGCCGATGGGTGTTGTGTCAGACGAATGAAATTGCCCGGGCCGGTGAAATGGGTAAGATACCCCGGCTGGGATAAACGAAATTGCTCGCGCACCGGCGCATTTTCTCCCCTCCGGAAGACAGCGACCCGTCAAAAGGCGCTGTCTTCTTTTTTGCGCGCTCCCACCCCCCGGCTTCCCCTCGCTCCCCCGCTTGCAACCTAAAACCCACTCCCCGTCCCCTTTTTAATCGCACCATCACTCTCCGCAGGTCTGATTCGGGTCTTGTTCCACTTCGCGGCCTCGGATACCTTCCCGCCCATCGCACCCAGTTCGGGGGAACCGGTTTTATATTGAGAGACGGACGGACCAGATGCTCGCATCGTTGTTGGATAGTTTGTTCATGATTTTCCCGGCCAGGACGGTCGCGCTCACCGTGCTGATCGTCAGCCTCGTGGCCGCCAGCGGGCTGGCCATCGGCAGCATCAAGTTCAAGGGACTCACCCTCGGGATCCCCGGCGTGATGTTCACGGGGCTGATTTTCGGGCGTTGGATCGGCAAGGACAACCTCGATCCCAACATCATGGCGTTCGTGCGCGACTTCGGGCTGATCCTCTTCGTCTATGCAGTCGGCGTGCAGGTCGGTCCCGGTTTCCTGGCGTCGCTGAGAAAGCGCGGGCTGCCGTTGAACCTCATGGCCGCCACCATCGTCTTGCTGGGCGCCGCCATCGCGGTGGGATTCGCCTATTTGTTCCCGTCGGTGCTGGACATCCGCGCCGCGGCGGGGCTGTTCGCCGGCGCCACCACCAACGCCCCGGCGTTGGGTTCGGCGACGGAGGCGCTCAAGAGCGTCGTCGGTCCCGGCGCCCCGCTGGCCGACGCCACCCGGCAGACCCTTCCCGCGTTCGCCATCGCCTATCCGTTCGGACTGGTCGGCGTGATCGTCGCCATGGTGCTGTTGCGGTTCGTGTTCCGCATTGATCCGCAGACCGAGGCCGACGCCCTGGAAGCCGCCGAACGGGCTGAAAAGTCCGTCGTCGCGGCCATGAACATCGAGCTTAAGAACGCCAACTTCAACGGCATGGCCCTGGGTCGCATTCCCGCGTTGAAGCGCAGCCACGTCGTGGTGTCGCGCGTTCGCCAGGGCGATGCCGTCCATGTTGCCCGGCCGCACACCAAGGTGGCGCTGGGCGATGTCCTGCTGGCGGTCGGTCCGCCGACGGAACTGGAGGACTTCCGGTTGCTGGTCGGCGATGAATCCAAGGTCGATCTCCGCACCGTGCCCAGCGACATCACCACCCGCAAGGTGTTGGTCACCCACGCCCACGCCCTGGGGCAAACGATCGACGAGCTGGATCTGCCGGCGCGGCTGGGCGTCGGCGTCACCCGCGTCAGCCGGGCGGAGGTGGAGTTCACGGCCGTGGGCAACTTCCGACTGCAATTCGGCGACCGCGTGCACATGGTCGGGCAGTCCGAGGATCTCGACGCCGCGGCCCGCGAGATGGGCGATTCGGTCCGCGCCCTCAATGTTCCGCGGCTGTTGCCGATCTTCGTCGGCATCGCCCTGGGCGTCACGCTCGGGATGCTGCCGTCGCCGTGGAAGTTCGGGCTGCCCGCCGCGGTGAAGCTGGGGCTGGCCGCCGGACCGATGATCATCGCCATCATCCTGGCCCGCATCGGTCGGATCGGCCCGATGATCTGGTACATGCCGCACGCCACCAGCTCGATGCTGCGGGAACTGGGCATCGTGCTGTTCCTCATCGCCGTGGGGCTTCAGGCGGGCGACGGGTTCTTCGACGCCCTTCGGACCAATCTCGGGTTGTATTGGCTGGGTTTGGGCGCGGCGGTGACGTTGGTTCCGCTGCTGCTCGTCGGATTCGCCGCCAAGGCGTTTTTCAAGGTCGGCTACCTGCACACCTGCGGGCTTTTGTGCGGCGCCATGACCAGTCCGTCGCTGGCGTTCACGCACACCATGACCGCCTCGGAGGCGCCGGCCGTCGCGTTCGCCACGGTCTATCCGTTGACGATGATCATGCGCGTGCTGGTGGCGCAGTTGATCATCCTGATTTTCCAGTGATGCCGGAGGGGCGGGCCGTAGGCCGAGGGCGGTAGGCGGCAGACCGTAGGCCGAGGGCGGATCGCGGCGTGTCGCGGTTGTTTATTCCCAACTTCCTGTGATACTCGGTTTATACCCTCTTGCAGGAGAACTCCTTGGGCGATCAAACGGGCGTCGCGGCATTCCCAGGCAACATCGGCTTCAACGCCCAGCATTCGCCGATGGGCGCGTTCATGAGTTTCACCTGCGGGCATTTCGGCACTCGCGGCGGGTTCGGATTGCAGGCCGGGCGACCGGGAAACCAGGACGTTTACGTCGGGTTGATCGACGGCCCGATCGGATCGGACGGGCCGATCCGGGCGTTGCCGTTTTACCACGGCGCCGCAACCGAAGAGGCCGCCCGATACACCCAGTCGGCCAACCAAGGCGCCGACCCGGGGATCGTGGCCATCGCGCCGTCGGCGATAAAGCGTTTTTACGGGTGGGGTTCCGACCGGTGGACCGCCGGCGACCTGGATTTCGCGCTGTTCACCCCCTTCGGCCCGATCCCCGACACCGAGGACCGCGACGATCTCCGCGAGTCGCTGCTTCCGGCGGTCTTCGGCGAACTGACCCTCCACAACCCCACCGACAAGGTCCGCACCGGGCTCTTCGCCCTGTCCAATTTCGACGCCGGCCCGCATCAATTGGTCGATGGCTTGCCCCAAGGGCGGCTCGGTTTCGGCTTCGGCGGGCGATGCGGCGTGCTCGGTCAAATCGACGCCCAAACCATCCCGCCCACCGCCTTCATCCACATGGGAATCAACGGGGCCTTGCGCGGCAAGAACCTGGTCCACCTGCTCGGCAACGTCGCGGGGCTGGCTTTCGAGATTCCCCCCGGCGAGTCCCGCACCCTGCGGCTGGCGCTGGGGTGCTATTTGCCCGGCATGCAAACCACCCGCATCGAAGGGGAATATCGTTACGCCGGCCGATTCGACGGGCTGTCGGACGTGTTGACGATGGCGCTGGACCGTTTCGACGACCGCAAGCAGGCCGCCGGCGCCCGCGACACCGAATTGGCCGGATCGGGGCTGTCGGGCGACCAGCAATTCCTGATCGCCCACGCCACCCGCAGCTATTACGGCTCGACCGAACTGCTCGATGTCGGCGGCATGCCGTTTTGGATCGTCAACGAGGGCGAATATCGCATGATGAACACGCTGGATCTCGGCGTGGATCATGTCTTTTGGGAACTCAAACAAAACCCGTGGGTCATCCGCAATCTGCTGGACAACTTCGTCCGTCACTACAGCTATGTCGATGAATTGATCGACCCGAAGACCAAAAAACGGCTCCCCGGCGGCTTGAGTTTCTGCCATGACATGGGGGTCAACAACAACTTTTCCCCCGTCGGGCACAGCAGTTACGAACTGCCGCATCTCAACGCCCTGTGTTTCAGTCACATGACCGCCGAGCAGTTGTGCAACTGGGTGCTGATGGCGGCGTGTTATGTTCACGCCACGGGCGATTGGGATTGGGCCGAGGGACAGGTGCAAACCATCGAGTCCTGCTTGGACAGCATGATCCATCGCGGCGGCGAAAGCGGACTGCCGGAATACGATTCCTCGCGGTGCGACGACGACGGCGCGGAGATCACCACCTACGATTCGCTGGACCACTCGCTGGCCCAGACGCGCAACAACGTCTACATGGCGACCAAAAGTTGGGCGGCGTACTTGGGGTTGGCGATGATGTTGGAGAAACTCGGCAGCCCGCTGGCGCCCGGTGCGCGGGCGGGGGTGGCGAAGGTGGAGAAGGCGGTGCTGGCCAAAGTCGGCGCCGACGGGGTGATCCCGGCGGTGTTCGAGACGGAAAACCCCGGCCACGATTCGCGGATATTGCCGGCGGTCGAGGGACTGATTTATCCGCTATTTTGGAATGATCCGACGTTGAAGGACGACTCGCCTTTCGTGAAAGCGCTGGAGGCCCACACCCAGGCGCTGTTGACCGATGCGAAACGGCGGAATTATTTCCCCGACGGGGGGATTCGGCTGAGCAGCACGAGCGGAAACTCGTGGGCCAGCAAGATTTCGATATTCATGCACTTGGCCCGACGGGTGTTCAAGGTGGGGGAGAACCCGGCGATCGCCGGCGACTTCGCCAAGGCCGACGCGGCGCATGTGGCGTGGCAGACGGCGACGGTGGGGGAGAACGGCTCGGCGTACTGGGCTTGCAGCGACCAGATCATCGACGGGGTGGCGCGGGGCAGCAAATATTATCCCCGGATCATCACCTCGGCGTTGTGGATGGAATGACGGTCGCGGCGCGTGGGGACGGCAGGTCGGGCGGGGCGATGGGGCGGGGCGGCTGTCGGATGGTCCCCATTTTCCGGGCGAGCCGCGCATTCCGCCGGGGGAACCGGTGTTGGCGGTATCGGAAACGGGGGTCGCGTCGCACGAAACGCCACGTTGCGCGGATTTTTGGGCCCACCCCGGTTTTCGGCAATTCGCAGCAGGCTTGTCCGCTGTTGGCAAAGGGTTACAATCGCCCGCCCCGGCTGCCTTGGCGCGAGGGCGCCGGCCGGGGAGTGACATCAGCAATAAGCAAAGGAAGGCCCATGCCCGCCACCGGAACGATCACGCAGGTCATCGGATCGACGTTCGACGCCGAGTTTCCCGAGGATTCGCTGCCGGCGATCTACAACGCCGTGAACATCAAGATGTCCGAGGCGGCGATGTTGGTCGGCGAGGTGCAGCAGCACCTGGGCGGCGGTCGGGTGCGGGCGGTGGCGCTGGGATCGACCGACGGGCTGCGGCGGGGGATGGACTGTCTGGACACCGGTTCGGCGGTGACGGTGCCGGTGGGCAAGGAGACCCTCGGGCGGGTGTTCAATCTGCTCGGTGAGCCGGTGGACAATCGCGGCCCGATCGCGGCCGCCGAGCGGCGTCCGATTCATCGGGAGCCGCCGGATTTCGTGGATTTGACGCCCAAGGCCGAGGTGTTCGAGACGGGGATCAAGGTCATCGACCTGCTGACGCCGTTCGTTCGCGGCGGCAAAGCGGGTTTGTTCGGCGGGGCGGGGCTGGGCAAGACGGTGGTGATCCAGGAGTTGATCGCCCGCATCGCCCAGCAGCATGGCGGGTATTCGGTGTTCGCGGGGGTGGGGGAGCGGACGCGCGAGGGGACGGATTTGTGGCTGGAGATGCAGGAAGCGCAGATCGGGACCACGGGCAAGCACGTCATCGACCAGACGGTGATGGTGTTCGGTCAGATGAACGAGCCGCCGGGCGCGCGGCTGCGGGTGGCGCTGAGCGCGTTGACGATGGCGGAGTATTTCCGGGATGAGAGCGGCGCCGACACGCTGCTGTTCATCGACAACATCTTCCGGTTCACCCAGGCGGGCGCCGAGGTGTCGGCGCTTTTGGGCCGGATGCCGTCGGCGGTGGGATATCAGCCGACGTTGGCGACGGAGATGGGGGAGTTGCAGGAGCGGATCACCTCGACCAAGAAGGGCGCCATCACCAGCGTGCAGGCGGTGTACGTTCCGGCGGACGATCCGACCGATCCGGCGCCGGCCAACGCCTTCGCGCACTTGGATGCGTTCATTTACCTGGAACGGAACATCGCGGCCAAGGGGATTTATCCCGCGGTGGATCCGCTGGCGTCGGCGAGCCGGGCCCTCGATCCGCAGATCGTGGGCGAGGAGCATTACCGCATCGCCCGCAAGGTTCAGAACATGTTGCAGCGGTATCGCGATTTGCAGGACATCATCGCCATTTTGGGCGTCGATGAGTTGAGCGAGGAGGACAAGCTGATCGTGAGCCGGGCGCGGAAGATCGAGCGGTTCTTCAGCCAGCCGTTCTTCGTGGCCGAACAGTTCACGGGCAAGAAGGGCGTGTATACGCCGATCAAGGAGACGCTGCGGAGCTTCGAGGAGATCGCCGACGGCAAGGCCGACGATCTGCCGGAGCAGGCGTTTTTGTATGTGGGCGACATCGACGAGGTTCGGGTGAAGGCCAAGGAGATGGCGAAGTAGGGTTGAGCGGTTGCCGGTTGGCAGTGGGCAGTTGCCGGTTGGCAGTGGGCAGTTGCCGGTTGGCAGTGGGGAGTTGTCAGTTGGCAGTGGGGAGTCGGCTATGGCGCAGCCGCCGCGTTGTTATACACAAGTCTCCTGCTGCCCCCGGCGATTCATGTAGCTCAGCCGCCCTCGGCTGAGTGAATGGGCGTCGGCGTGTCAACGTTGGACTCTCCCGCTCTAAACTAC
>JBBSAF010000128.1:0-7616 GCA_038252525.1 Tepidisphaerales bacterium | reverse complement strand
CGCCCAGGCCGACGGCGGGGGGACCGTGACCGTGCGCGACAACGAGTTCCCCTCGGTCAACACGCGAAACAAGATCACGGTGGACACCTCCAAGATCAACCTGGACAAGGTGCTCCTGCCGCCGCGAACCTGGCAGCATGAACTGCAAATCCCCGAGCGGTTCGCGACCACGATGAAAAAGGCGCGGGAACTGGGCATGAACCGCATCAAGCCGGCGACGCGCCAAGACGCCGCGCCGCTGGGGTTCATCGCCGCGGGGATGGCGCAGGTGTTCCTCGAACAACTCTTGGTGGACCTCGATCTTCACGGGGTCTTCCCGATCCTGCAAATGGGCATGCAGTACCCCACCGACGGGGCGCTGGTCGCCGAGTTCGCCAAGACCTGCGACACCATGGTTGTCATCGAGGAACGTCGCGGATTCCTGGAAAAAAACATCCGCGAAGCCCTGTTCCAGCAAGTCCCCGCCGACGCCGCGGCCCTCAATGGACGGCTCTTCGGCAAGATGTTCCCCGGCGGCAAGGCCGGCATCCCCGACGTGCGCGGACTCAACCCGTCCCTCCTGGCGACGTTGCTGATCCCCCTCATCCAAGGCGCCGAGGCCCTGCCGGCGGCGATGCGAAACGGCAAGCTGACGGCGGAACTGGATCGCCTGCGGGCGGCCAGCAAGCCGCGGCTGAACGTCCTCGGCGACGCCGACCGCATCGCCGTCCGCACGGCGACCTTCTGTCCCGGATGCCCCCACCGCGACAGCTCGGCGGTGCTCCTGGAGATCCGCAAGAACTTCATGGACCCCGCCTACATGCTCAAGCACCACGGCATGGGACCCGTGGACATGGTCGCCCATGGCGACACCGGCTGCTACACGATGCTCATGTTCGCCCCCACCGAACAGCTCATGCACAACTACAGCGGCATGGGACTCGGCGCCGGCACCGGCAGCGGCATCGACCCGTTCATCACCAACAAGCAGATCGTCTTCATGGGCGATGGAACGTTCTTCCACAGCGGACAGCTGGCGATCTCCAATGCCATCCAGGCCGGGCAGGACCTGACGTTCATCATCCTCGAAAACAAGACCACGGCCATGACCGGCCACCAGGAGCACGCCGGAACCGACACCGACCTCATGGGCGAGCATTCGTACCTCCAGGACATCGAGGAGGTCGTCCGCGGCATGACCGGCACCAGCCCGCTCACGGTGGTGAAGCTGCGTCCCGACGACCGCACGACCTACAAGAGCGTGCTGGAGAAGACGATCCTCTCCGACGGCGTGAAGGTCATCATCGCCGACAAGGAATGCGGCATCACCCACCAGCGCAAGGTGCTGCGCGAGGAACGCCGGATCGTCAAGAAGCACGGCTATCTGCCCCGCAAAACCCACATGAACATCACCACCGAGGTCTGCGAGAACTGCCTGGAATGCACCAAGCAGACCGCCTGCCCCGGCCTGGCCAGCGTCGAAACCGACTACGGACGCAAGATCGACACCGACCTCACCTGGTGTGTCAACGACGGCGCCTGCGAACGCGTCCGCGCGAGCAACGACGTGGCCATCGGCGTCAAGCCCTGCCCCAGCTTCGAACAGGTCACGGTCATCCGCAAACACCGCCGCCGGTACACCCTGCCGCACATGGCCTTGGACAAGCTGCCCGAGCCGGCGACCGGCGGCGAACTGCTCCAAAACCCCGGCGACACCTGGCGCGTCCACATGAGCGGCGTGGGCGGCATGGGCATCGGCGTCATCAGCGCCATCCTCGTGCGGGCCGGGCACAAGGAGGGGTACGCGGTGGTTTTCCAGGACCGCAAGGGGCTGGCCATCCGCAACGGCGGTGTCTTCTCGCAAATCACCTTCCGCAAACCGGCGGAGGATGAAACCGACGGCGAAGGTCCGTTGATGGCCGGCGCCATTCCCTTCGGCAAGGCGGATTTGCTCCTGGGCATCGACGTGCTCGAGGCGGCGCGGGCGGTCGATCCGTCCGAGAGCTTCCGCGTCGCGTCGCCCGCCCGCACCGCCGCCGTGCTGAACATGCACAAGCAGGCGACGGTCTACGCCCTGCTCGGCACGCAGGACTTCGACCCCGAGGAATTGCGCGGACGAATCTTCGAAAAATGCCGCCCGGATTCGTCGTTCGCCCAAAACCTCTCGGAACTGTGCGAGCAGCGCCTCGGCAGCAAGCAGTACGCCAACATCATGATGCTCGGCGTGGCGTATCAACTGGGGCTGATCCCCGTCGGCGCCCACGCCATCGCCTGGAGCATCAAGGACACCATCCGCCGCGACCACCGCAAAAACCTCAAGGCGTTCAACATCGGCCGAAAACTCGCCCTCGCGCCCCGCGCCCTCCCGCGAAAGCCCCAGCCGGAGACGTGGGAGCAACTGGTCACCAACAAGGCCCGCATCCTTCGCAAAACCCGCATCCGCGGCCGCAAGATCTCCGCCCATTACGAGCGACAGGTGCAGTGGGCGATGAAGCAGATGCGCGGCCTGAGCGACGAGGCCCGCTACGACCTGGCCGTCCGCATCTACGACCTGCTCCAATACCAGGACCACACCCTCAGCAAGCGCTATATCGAGCTGCTCCGCGATGTCCATCGCCGCGATTCGGCCGAACACGGTTACGCCGCGACCATCGCGGCCATCTGGAACCTCGCCAAGGTCCTGCTCATCAAGGATGAACCCTATGTCGCGTACCTGCTGACCCGCTACGAGAAGAAGCAGCGCGACCTGGCCAAGTATGGCGTGGATGTCACCAACGGCGACAAGCTGGTCTATCGCCACCACACCAGCCCGGAGTTCAACGTCGGGCGATTCCGGGTGCGGCTTCGGATCACCACCACCGACTGGCAGCTTCGGATGGTCCGACACATGAAATGGTGGCGCAAGCTCCCCGGTTGGCACCGACATGAAACCGCCTTCCGCGACTGGTACATCGCCCTGCTGGACCGCGTCAACCTCTCCAACGACGAGGCCTACGCCCAAGCCCTGCGGACGTTGAAATGCCCCGAGGAGGTCAGCGGCTACCGCGAGATCCGCTATCCGAAGATGGTCGCCGCCCGCGAGCGCGTCGAAGCCGAGCTGTCGCGCCGGGCGATCACGTCGGCAAGCGACGCGACCGGCGTGCTGGAAGGCCTTGGCAAGGTCGGAAGGGCCTGAGCGAAGGTGGACGATTTCGCGTTCGCCAGTGAAGCTTTCGCTTGGCTCGACCCGCCGAGCGACGGCGCCGAGAGCGAAGGTGGGCAATTTCGCGTTCGCCAGTGAAGCCCCCGGTCGCCCGCGGCTCCGCGCCTCCCTTTGGCAACCGCCTGCGGAACGTTGCCGTTGCCAGCTTCCCACCGGCAACCGGCAACCGGCAACCGGCAACTGCCCCTGCCCACTGCCAACTGCCAACTGCCCCCAGCCCCACTGGCAACTGACAACTGACAACTGGCAACCGCTCACATGCCAACTGCCAACTGCTCCCATTTGACACCCGCCTTGCATGGCCAACAATCGGGCGATGCAATCCGATCCCTTGATTGTCGTCACCGGGGCCGCGGGGTTCATCGGGCGGAATGTGGTGGCCGCCTTGAACGCCTCCGGGCGGGACAACGTGCTGCTCGTGGACACCCTCGGAACCGACGATAAGTGGCGGAATCTGCTGGGGTTGCGGTTCGAGGACTTGCTCTCCCCCCAGGCGTTCATCGAGGCCCTCGAATCCCATCGGCTGCCGGGGATCGCGGGGATCATCCACGAAGGCGCGTGCAGCGCCACCACCGAGCGCGACGCCGATTTCCTGCTCGACAATAACTATCGCTACACACGGAGGTTATGCCAGTGGTGCCTGCACGCCGGGGCGCGGTTCGTCCATGCCTCCAGCGCCGCGACCTATGGGGATGGGTCCATGGGCTACGGCGACGACGACGCCGTGACGCCGACCCTGACCCCATTGAACATGTACGGATATTCCAAACACCTGTTTGACGTGTGGGCCTTGCGCCACGGACTCTTCGACCGCATCGCCGGACTGAAATACTTCAATGTGTATGGACCCTATGAGGCGTACAAGGGGGACATGCGATCGGTGGTCCACAAATCGTTCCATAAAATCACCGAAACCGGCAAGGTGGGGCTGTTCCGTAGCCACCGGCCCGACTATCGGGATGGCCACCAGTTGCGCGACTTCATTTACGTCAAGGATGTCGTCGATGTGACGCTGTGGTTTTTCGACCGCCCGGAAAAGAACGGGCTGTTCAACTGCGGCACCGGAGAAGCCCGAACTTGGCTGGATCTGGCCAAGGCGACGTTCGCGGCGATGGATCGGCCGGAGAACATCGAGTTCATCGACATGACCCAGGGGCTGCGGGACCGCTATCAATATTTCACGCAGGCCGAGATCGGGAAGTTGCGGGCGGCGGGGTACGACAAGCCGTTCACGAGCCTGGAGGACGGGGTGACGGATTATGTCCGCAACCATCTGGCGATCCCCGGCCACCCGGCCCGATGAGGTCGGCGGGCGGCCGGCGAGTTATTGCCATAGGCGGGGATTGCCAGAGTGGCAGGGCGGGAGGGGGGACTGTCGAACTGGCAGCCCACGGGGGGAGGTCCCGCCATTTTGGTCGCACCGCGCCGCTTGTAAAGCCCTTTCTTTAAGGCACTTATAATTCGCGGATTTACAGAGCGGTTTGGCGCCCTCTTTGCCAAAGTTCCTTTGATCCGGGATCGTCTGGCGGGGGGCGCGGGCGTCCATGGAGGGTTCGATTTCCGAACACTTTCAGGAGCAACAGCATGGCGAAAATCATTGGCATCGACTTGGGCACGACCAACAGCGTGGTGGCCATCATGGAAGGCGATCAGCCGAAGGTGCTCATCAACACCCAGGGCAATCGTTTGACCCCGTCGGTCGTGGCGTTCACCGAAAAAGGCGAGCGCCTTGTCGGGCAGGTGGCCAAGCACCAGCAGGTGACGAATCCGAAGAACACGGTCTTCTCGATCAAGCGGTTCATGGGCCGCCGGCACAACGAGGTGGCGCAGGAAGAGAAGATGGTGCCCTACGAGGTGATCGGCGGCGCCGACGACTACGTGAAGGTCAAGGCCCGCGACAAGGAATACACCCCCGAGCAGGTGTCGGCGTTCATCCTCCAGGACCTCAAGAAGACGGCCGAGTACTATCTTGGCGAGAAGGTGACCGATGCGGTCATCACCGTCCCGGCGTACTTCAACGACGCCCAGCGCACCGCGACCAAGAACGCCGGGGAGATCGCCGGTCTGAAGGTGCTGCGGGTGCTGCCCGAGCCGACGGCGGCGGCGTTGGCGTATGGGCTGGACCGCAAGAAAAACGAGAAGATCTGCGTGTTCGACCTCGGCGGCGGCACGTTCGACGTGTCGGTGCTGGATGTCGGCGAGGGCGTGTTCGAGGTGCTCAGCATCAACGGCAACACGCATCTGGGCGGCGACGACTTCGATGAGGAGCTGATCAATTATTTGGCCGAGGAGTTCCGCAAACAGGAGGGGATCGACCTGCGGAAGGATGCGATGGCGCTGCAGCGGCTGAAGGAGGCCTCGGAGAAGGCGAAGATCGAGCTGTCGGGGGCGCAGGAGACGACGATCAACCTGCCGTTCATCACGGCCGACCAGGCGGGTCCGAAGCATCTGCAGATGACGCTGACGCGGGCGAAGTTCGAGCAGTTGGTCGGCCCGCTGGTGGACAAATGTCGCCAGCCGGTGATCAACGCTTTGAAGGATGCGGGATTGAAGCCCGAGCAGATCGACGAGGTGGTGTTGGTGGGCGGCTCGACGCGGGTGCCGATGGTGCAGCGCGTGGTCAAGGAGCTGTTCAACGGCAAGGAACCCAACAAGAGCGTGAACCCCGACGAGGTGGTCGCCATCGGCGCCGCCATCCAAGGGGGCATCGCCACCGGCGATGTGAAGGACATTCTGGTGCTGGACGCGACGCCGCTGAGCCTGGGCGTCGAGACCCTCGGCGGGGTGATGACGCGGCTGATCGAGCGGAACACGACGATCCCGACGAGCAAGAAGGAGCTGTTCTCGACCGCGGCCGACAACCAGGGCGCGGTGACGATCAACGTGCTGCAGGGCGAGCGGGAGTTCGCGCGGGACAACCGTCTGCTGGGGACGTTCAACCTGGAGGGCATTCCGCCGGCGCCGCGGGGCGTGCCGCAGGTCGAGGTGACGTTCAACGTGGACGTGAACGGCATCCTCACGGTGTCGGCCAAGGATCTCGGCACCAACAAGGAAAACAAGATCACGGTGCAGAACGCCGGCGGGTTGAAGAAGGAGGAGATCGAGAGGATGCGTCAGGACGCCGAGGCGCACGCGGTGGAGGACAAGAAGCGCCGCGAGGTGATCGACATGAAGAATCGCGGCGAGCAGTTGGTCTATCAAACCGAGAAGACGCTGGCCGAATACGGCGAGAAGGTGTCGGCGGATGTCCGGGGTGATATCGAGAGCGCGTTGAACAACCTCAAGGAGGCGCTCAAGAGCGACGATGGGGATCGGATCAAGAAGACGACGGACAACGTCGTGCAGTCGTCGCAGAAACTGGGCGAGGAGGTCTACAAGGCCACCGCCGCCCAGGCCGGCGCGCCGGGCGGCGCCGGCGGCCCGGCTCCGGGCGGCGACGGCGCCGCGGCGGGGGGCGCCAGCGGCGAATCGAAGAAGGACGAGGACGTGATCGACGCCGAGTATGAGGTGAAGGACAACAAGTGAGGCGTCGGTGACGTTTGATTGACCAAGGCCCCGCGAATCGCCGATTCGCGGGGTTTTTTGTCGGACGAAGAGCGGAGGCGGGACGCCCTCCTGTTATACGGAAGTCCTCCGCCCCTCCAATGTCGCGGAGGCGCCTCGCCTCCGCTTGTATTCAATCAAAAGCCAATGACCAAGGCGCTCCGCGGCGGCTTTCACAACTTCCAAACCCGCTTTCGCCCGGCGATGTCACCCGGACGGGGCCGAGGCCGCCGCGCGACAGAAGATTCGAATCCTTGCGTCGACAGCATTGGGCGGGACGTCCTCGCCAGGAGGGCGAGGGGCCTCGCCAAGGCGGTCTGCGGGCATGGTGGGGCGGGGGACGGGGGGGTATGATGGGGGGCATGATGGACAAGGCGTTCGGAAAATGGTGGCTGGGAAGGGTGATGCCGTTCCGCGAGGTGCCGATGGAAAAGTTGGCGGCCGAACGCGAGGCGGTGACCAAGCAGGCGGAATACAACGGGAACTATCAGCAGTTCCTCCAGGGCGCGGTGCTGCCGACCATCGATCAGGTGGTCACCATGCTCCGCAAAAACCAGATCACCCACCGCGTCAGCACCTGGGGCAACCAGTTGGCGCTGCGAATCCATCTGGCGTGGCGATGGGGGGAATTGGTGGTGATGCAAGGCCACGAGGACTGCGTGACCTTCGAGCACCACATCATCACCGAGGGGGAGAAACGCGGGGAGGATTCGGCCGAGGACCACGCGCACGACTATGACCTGCGCGATCCGCTGCCGGCGACGGTGGCGCAACAGGAACTGATGTTCTTCCTGGGCCGGATCGCACTGGTTCTGGTGGCGAGCGCCGCGGAGTTCGTTGCGCTGCCGGGGGCGGGCGTGGGGTTGTGTGGGGGGGAGGAGAGGTTGTAAGT
>JBBSAF010000127.1:0-7623 GCA_038252525.1 Tepidisphaerales bacterium | reverse complement strand
CCGCGGCCGGCGGGTGTATGGTGGCAGCCGGCAATATTTGCCCCTGCGGGTGAATCATGGTGGCGTTATGCCCATCATCTTCGCTCAGTCGCTGATGCTCTTCCCCGGCGTCTTTTTCGACTGGCTCGCCCGCGCCTTCCCCGCCGTCGGACTCTTCTCCTTCCTCCACAACGAGTTCGGACGCGGCGCCTACGTCTACATCATCACCGAAGTCGCCCTCATCTACTTCTTCGCCTACTTCTGGACCACCGTCCAGTTCCAGCCCAAGGAAATGGCCAACCAGCTCCGCGATTACGGCTCCTTCGTCCCCGGCCTCAGACCCGGCAAACGCACCGCCGACTACCTCGAAAAAGTCATGATGCGCATCACCTTCGTCGGCGCCGCATTCCTGGCCATCATCGCCGTCGTCCCGACCGCCATCAGCCAGGCCATGAACATCGACTGGCACATCACCGCGTTCCTCGGCGGCACCGGACTGCTCATCGTGGTCTCCGTCGCCTTGGACATGGTCCAGCGCATCGAGGCCAACCTGCTCATGCGAAACTACGGCGGCTTCCTCTCGTCGGGTCCCGGACAACGCGGCAAGCGAATCAAGGGACGACAATACTGACCCCCGCGCCGCCAGGTCCGGGCCTTTCGCCCCGATCTTCGGCCGCCAAGACGCCGGGCGCTGGGCCGGGCACCGACATCGCCATGCCGATCATCATCAAGACGCGCCGCGAAATCGACCTCATGCGACGCGCCGGGCAACTCGCCCACCGCATCATCGGTCTCATGGCCGACGCCACCAAACCCGGCGCCGACACCGCCACCCTCGACCAACTCGCCCAACGCGAACTCGACGCCGCCGGAGCCGTCGCCCTCAGCAAAAACTACCCCACCTACAAGCCCGGCGAGGGCTTCCCCGGCCACACCTGCATCAGCGTCAACGAGGAGGTCGTCCACGGCATCCCCGGTTCCCGCGTCCTCGCCGACGGCGACATCGTCACCCTCGACCTCGCCCTCTCCCTCGATGGCTACTGCTCCGACACCGCCATCACCATGGCTCTCGGCGACATCCCCCCGGCCACCCGCAAACTTCTCGACATCACCCGCCAGACCCTCGACCTGGCCATCGCCAACATCAAGCCCGACCGCAAGTGGTCCGACATCGCCCGACTCATGCAGCACAACGTCGAAACCGCCGGTTTCTCCGTCATCCGCGAGTTCGTCGGCCACGGCATCGGACGCGCCATGCACGAGGAACCCAAGGTCCCCAACTTCGTCGCCAGCCCCCAGTTGCGCGGCGACTTCAAGCTCCGACCCGGCATGACCCTCGCCGTCGAACCCATGGTCGTCGCCGGACGCCGCGAGGTGGACATGCTCCCCGACGGCTGGACCGTCGTCACCCACGACGGCCAACTCGCCGCCCACTACGAACACACCGTCGCCGTCACCGAAAACGGCGTCGAAATCCTCACCGACGGGCGACCCCCTTCGGAATTGTGAAAAATCCCGCTCCGCAAGGTGTTGAGAAACCTTCGCGGATCGTTTATATTGGACGATTCGACCGCCCCGATGGGCCACGATGAAGGAATAGACCATGAAAGTCCGCGCTAGCGTCCGTCGAATCTGTGAGAACTGCAAGATCGTCCGTCGAAAGGGCATCGTGCGGGTCATCTGCACCAACCCCAAGCACAAGCAAAAGCAAGGATAGGTCGGCGATTGGGTCCAAGCAGGTGGGGTTCCCCCTTTTCCTGCCAACTGCCAACCGCCTACTGCCAACTGGAGTTCCCCATGCCGCGTATCGCCGGTGTTGACATCCCCAACGACAAACCCATCTGGGTCAGCCTCACCTACCTCTACGGCATCGGCCCGGCCAACAGCCGCGCGGTGCTCAAGGAGGCCGGCATCGAACCCCAACGCCGCGCCAAGGAGCTCACCGAGGAGGAGCTCGCCAAGATCATCGGCATCATCGACCGCGACCACCCCGTTGAGGGCGCGCTCCGCCGTCAGATCCAACAGAACATCGCCCGCCTTCGGGACATCGGCAGCTACCGTGGCAACCGCCACCGCCGCAGCCTCCCCGTTCGCGGCCAGCGAACCCAGTCCAACGCCCGAACCCGCAAAGGCCCCCGCAAAACCGTCGCCGGCAAAAAGGGCGTCAAGGAACTGGGCAAGTAGGCGGAGGGCGGTAGGCGGAAGGAAGGAATGAAGGCGGAGCAGTGGACTGTGATCGGGAATCCCCCCGCGCTGTCCGCCTACTGCCAACCTTCTTTCTCAAAGTGTAACTCTTTCACACATGCACGGGGACGGCCGTAGGCCTGAACGATCCGTGCGGGAGCATCGAAAATGGCTGACATGAAAGCCGGCGCCAAGTCGCAGGCCAAAAAGCGCGTCCGCAAGGGCGTCACCCGCGGAGTCGCCCACATCCGGGCGACCTTCAACAACACCATGGTGACCATCACCGACACCAACGGCGAGACCCTCTCGTGGGCCTCCGCCGGCACCGTCGGGTTCAAGGGCGCCCGCAAGAGCACCCCCTTCGCCGCCGGTCGCGCCGCCGAACAGGCCGCCAGCGCCGCCCGCAAGCACGGGCTGGTCGAGGTCGAGGTCAAGGTCAAAGGCCCCGGCGCCGGACGCGAGCAGGCCGTCCTGCAACTCCAGCACGCCGGCCTCAAAATCACCGGCATCGAGGACGTGACCCCCCTCCCCCACAACGGCTGCCGCCCCCCCAAGAAGCGCCGTGTCTGATCGGAGAACAGTTGATGGTGGATAGTTGGCAGTTGGCGGTGGAAATTACCGTATTTGCTCTATCAACCATCAACTACAAACTATCAACCGCCTTTCCCCTCCAACGAGGCGGGAGACAGATGGCCCCGAACGGTCGGGGCGGCAAACTCCCGCGATTTGGAATCGGAAAACACAAGGAGAACGATCATGAGAGTTCGATGGCGTGGATTGGAACTGCCCTCGCGCGTCCTGCGCGATGAGCAAATCTCGACCGACCAGTATGCCAAGTTCAGCGCCGAGCCTTTCGAGCGCGGATTCGGAACCACCGTCGGCAACAGCCTCCGGCGAATCCTACTCTCCAGCCTCGAGGGCGCGGCCGTCACCCATGTCAAAATCAAGGGCGCCGAGCACGAGTTCTCCAGCCTCCCCAATGTCGTCGAGGATGTCACCGACATCATCCTCAACGTCAAGGCACTCACCGTCCGACTCGACGCCGACGGCGTCCGCGAAATGCGCGTCACCGCCAAAAAGGCCGGACCCATCACCGCCGGCATGATCGAGGCCGACCCCTCCGTCGCCATCATCAACAAGGACCTCGTCCTCGCCACCCTCACCGAGGATGCCGAGTTCGACATGACCCTCACCGTCTCCAAGGGCCGCGGCTACCGTACCGCCGCCGAGAACGGTGGCGACGCCGAGGAGCAGGAAGTCGGCATCATCGCCGTCGACTCCATCTACTCCCCCGTCACCCGCGTCCGATACGCCACCGAGGACGCACGCGTCGGCCAAAAAACCGACTACGACCGGCTCGTCCTCGAAATCTGGACCAACGGAACCATCACCCCCGAACTCGCCCTCGTCGAGGCCAGCAAAATCCTCCGCAAGCATCTCAACCCCTTCGTTCAATACTTCGAGCTGGGTTCCGAGATGGCTTCCGAAGAGGCACTCGCCGCCATCCGCGACGCCAACAAATCCCTCATCGACCCCGAGCTCCAAGGCAAGCTCGACATGACCGTCCAGGACCTGGACCTCTCCGTCCGGGCCAACAACTGCCTGGAATCGGCCAAGATCGGCTCCATCCGCGAACTGGTCAAGAAAACCGAGAACGACCTCCTCAAGGTCCGATCCTTCGGCAAGACCAGCCTCCGCGAAGTCAAACGCAAGCTCGCCGACCTGGGCCTCAGCCTCGGCATGGACCTCACCCCCATGCCACCGACCCCCGACGACGAGGAAGACGAAGAGGACGACGATACCATCGAGGCGGATTCCAACGAGTCGGCCGAGAAATGACGCCGCCGGCGACCATCCGCCCGGCCCGTGCCGTTGCGGACATCGCCGACAGCCCCTGAAAGAACCGGAGCAACCCCATGAGACACATGATCCGCGGCCGACAACTCAGCCGCGACACCGAACACCGCAAGGCCCTTCGCCGAAACATGGCCCAGAGCCTCTTCGAGCACGGCAAAATCCGCACCACCCTCCCCAAGGCCAAGGAAGTGCGCGGTTTCGTCGAAAAACTCATCACCCTCGCCCGCACCGGCACCCTCAACGCCCGCCGGCGCGTCATCGCCATGATGCAGGACCGACGCCTCGTCGATGCCGACCAGGAGTTCACCGGCCAACGCGTCGTCCAGAAGCTCTTCGATGACATCGCCCCCAAATTCGCCGACCGCAAGGGAGGCTACACCCGCATCATCAAGACCAGCGACTACCGCATCGGCGATGCCGCCAGCATCGTCCTGCTCCAGTTGCTCACCGAGGAATCCAAGCCCACCGGCACCGCCCGACGCAGCCTCGGCCTGCGCCGCAAACGCAACGAGCGAAAACACCAGTTCGCCTCGCGCCTCGCCAAGGCCCGCACCACCCCCCCGACCGACGCCCCCGCGACCGAGCCGACCGCGACCGCGCCCACCGACCCCGCGACCGACGGGCAATGACCCGTCGCCGCGGAAATGATTTCGCCTCGGGCCGGTCCGTCATCCACGGTCCGGCCCGAGGCGTTTTCCCCCTTCACGTCCCGTGACCCAATGGAATCAATCCCGTCGAGCCCCTCCTGACAAGCCGCGACCGCAAGACAGCGGGCATTTTTCGCGGGACGCTCCCCCACGCTCCCGATTTGTCGAGCCTGGCGCCGCTGCGGGGATCCCGCCCCTAAAACCACCCTCTTTGGCATTGACACGTCACCGTCTTTGGGCGCCGCTGCGGGGATCCCGCTCCTAAAACCACCGCTTGCCCTCGATCTGGTACACCCGCACGAACTCCGCGTCACTCTTCGTCAGGTAAATGATCCCCTCGATCAACCCGATGATCGAGCCAATCCCGCACGTTGCGAACGTGACGATGATCCGCAAAAATCCCCCCGCCACATCCCCCAGCACGAACCGGTGCACACCCCATCCCCCGAACAAAATCCCCATGATCCCCGCCAATATCCGCTTGCTCTCCAACGCATAACCCGCCCCGTACGACTGATACGCCAGCGGTCCGCCCATCGGCGCCGCCCCCTGCCACGCCCCCTCCCCCGGCGATGCCCCCCCGCGCCACGCCACCTCCACGGGAGCCGGTTGACCCGCCGCCCGCCCCATCCCCAACAGCGCCGCCACCGACTCGATCTCCTCCGCCTTCCGCCATTCGGTCATCCCCTCCGTCCACACCAGCGTGTCCGCCTTCAACCCGCGAGCGACCAACTCGCCCAACTCATACGGCCCGCGCCGTTCCTGCCCGTCGGCCAAATAATATGCCATGGCGTTGTGCCTCCCGCCCCCCATTTTGCTCCCCCGTCGCCCATCACGCCAGCCCCGCGCCGATTTTCCCCCCGCAGGCATTGGCCCCGACGCCCAACCCCGCTAAAGTGCGACCTTCAACCCCGAAAGAAAGGATCCTCCATGCCCGTCGAGAAAAACAAGGTCGTCTCCTTCGACTACACCCTCCACGACGACCAAGGCCAGGTCCTCGACACCTCCCAAGGCGGCCAACCCGTCTCCTATCTCCACGGCTTCGGCGGCATCATCCCCGGCCTCGAAAACGCCATGACCGGCAAGTCCGCCGGCGATGAGTTCAAGGCCATCATCCCCCCCGAACAGGCCTATGGCCCGCACAACCCCAAGATGGTCCAGCCCGTCCCCCGTAAAAACTTCAGCGGCGCCGACAAGATCGAACCCGGCATGACCTTCAATGCCCAAACCCCCCAAGGCCCCCGCGCCGTCCGCGTCGCCGCCGTCACCCCCGACACCGTCACCGTCGACGCCAACCACCCCCTCGCCGGCGCCACCCTCCACTTCGACATCAAAATCACCGCCCTCCGCGACGCCACACCCCAAGAGATCGAACACGGACATGTGCATTGAGGGCAGTGGGCGGTAGGCGGAGAAGAATTGCGATCTCGTCCACCGCCAACCGTCAACTGTCCACTCCCCAGCCCCTCCGCCTACCGCCCTCCGCCTACCGCCTTCCCCCCTCCCATGCGTATCCTCCTCATCGCCGTCGGCAGCCATGGCGATGTCCATCCGTTCATCGGACTGGGCTTGACTCTCCAAACCCGCGGCCACCACGTCACCCTCGCCGTCTCCGCCGCCTTTTCCGATCTCGTCCGACGCGCCGGCCTCGTCGCCGTCGAACACTCCTCGGCCGACGAGTTCCACCGCCTCGCCAACCATCCCGATCTCTGGCATCCCCTCCGCGGAACCAAACTCGTCTTCCAACAAGGCGCCCTCGCCATCGCCAATCGCCTTTATGACCTCACCGTCGATTTCCTCCGCGCCGCCCCCGGCGTCGTCGTCACCCACGCCCTCGGCCTCGGCGCCCGAGCCGTCGCCGACCGATACGACATCTCCCTGGCCACCGTCCAACTCGCCCCCGCCGTTTTCTTCTCTTCCCATGCCCCCCCGAAACTCCCCGGCCTCTTCATGCCCGCCTGGCTTCCCCGACCCGCCAAAAAGCTCCTCTGGCGAACCCTCAACCGCCTCGTCGGCCGACCCATGATCGAACGCCCCCTCAACGACTGGCGCCGAAGCATCGCCCTTCCCCCCGTCCAAAACGTCCTCGGCGACTGGTGGCATTCCCCCCAACTCGTCCTCGCCCTCTTCCCCGATTGGTTCGCCGCGCCCCAGTCCGATTGGCCACCCCAAGTCCGCCTCACCGGATTTCCCCTCTATGACGAAGCCGGGCTGACGCCGATGCCCGACCCCCTCGAACGCTTCCTCGCCGCCGGCCCGCCCCCCGTCGCCTTCACCCCCGGATCGGCCATGCGATCCGGCGCCGACTTCTTCGCCCACAGCGCCGACGCCTGCCAAATCGCCGGCCTGCGCGGCGTCCTCCTCACCCGCCACGCCCACCAAATCCCCCCCGACCTCCCCGACGGCGTCATCCATGTCGATTACGCGCCCTTCGGCCAATTGCTGCCCCGCTGCGCCGCCGTCGTCCACCACGCCGGCATCGGCTCGACCGCCCAAGGTCTCGCCGCCGGCATCCCCCAACTGCTCATGCCCATGGCCCACGACCAACCCGACAACGCCGACCGCGTCCGCCGACTCGGCGCCGGTCGATCCATTTCCCCCCGCCGTTACCGCCCCGACCGCGTGGCCGCGATCCTCCGCGACCTGCTCGACGACCCCGCCCCGCGCGCCCGCGCCGCCGCCTGCGCCGCCCGCATCGACCCCGCCGCCGCCCGCGCCGCAGCCTGTGCCGCCATCGAATCCCTCCCCCCCAGATCCATCCCCGCCTGACCCACCCCTCGTTGTTATACACAAGTCAGTCTTTTTCCCCGCCGCTTCATGTAGCTCAGCCGCCCCGGCTGAGTGAAGGGAGGCTGGCGTGCCAACGAGAGACTTCATGTAGCTCAGCCGCCCCGGCTGAGTGAAGGGAGGCTGGCGTGCCAACGAGAGACTTCATGTAGCTCAGCCGCCCCGGCTG
>JBBSAF010000126.1:0-7636 GCA_038252525.1 Tepidisphaerales bacterium | reverse complement strand
GCCCAAGGGAGTTCGACCTTACGGCAGCCGTCTATCATGCAGCCGGTGCGGGGGACGCGGGCGTGGATGAAGGTCTGGAGCTGGCAGGAATCCAGATGCCGCCAAACGCGCTCGGCGGCGTGATCGTGCAGCGGCGTGGGCTGGTTGCAGACCGGGCAGCAGAAGACCGCCGAGGGTTTGTGTTCGAGGAAGATGTCGAGGCGTTGTTGGGCGCAGTTGAGTTCGACGCCGGCGACAAACCACGGGTCTTCGAGACCGAGAATCCGCTGGTACAGTTGTGTGTCACGCATCCCCCCATCATAATCCCGCCAGATTCAAGCCACTGTAAAGCCGGAAGGACCCTCTTTGCAAGCACTTGCAACTTGCCTCATGGGGAACCCCTCCCTCTCCGTTTCCTCATGCAATCACGCTGAACGCCGGTTGGAATGGGGCGGCTGCGCGCTGCGGACGATGGGGGGTGCGAAGAGCCGGGCATGGGTCGGGCACTGGCCGGCGACGGGGCGTGATGAGCGCGTGGCGGCGCGGGGGCGATGGGCATGCCTTTGACGCTCGCCGCGCCGCGGTTATGATGGCGGGCGCGCGGCATCCCCTTGTTCGCCCGCGACTTGGACGCTCGATGCAGCCCATCACCTCATCCATTTCAAACAGCGTTTCGGGGACCGGGCAGACCCGCCAGGCCGGTCAGCGCGAGCAGTTCGCGGCCGACGAGCTGGCGATCGTGATGAGCCATTTCGACATCGGGGTGATTGAATCGATCAGCGAGTTCCCGCGCGGGTCGCGCAAGGCGCCCAAACTGCTGGTGGTGGCCGATCACGGCAAGTTCCTGCTCAAACGGCGCGCGCGGGGCAAGGACGATCCATTCAAGGTGGCGTTCAGCCATGCCTTGCAACTGTTCCTGGCGGCCAAGCAGTTCCCGCTGCCGCATCTGATCGGCACCCGCGGCGAGAACAACTCGATGCTGCAATGGCGCAACGGCGTGTACGAGCTGTTCGAATACATCCCCGGTCAGGGTTATCCGCAGACCTTGGAGGCGACATTCGATTCGGGGCGGGTGTTGTCGCTCTATCACAAGCTTTTGCTGGACTTCAATTCCGAATGGCAGCCGCCCACGGGCAGCTACCACATGGCGCCTGCGGTCGAACAGGGGCTGCGCGCCATTCCCGCCACGGTGTCGGCCGGCGACTTGGACATGGGGCGGCTGCTGACATACCTGCTGGATAGCTACCGACACGCGGCCGAAACCGTCGAACACCTGGGGTTGGAGCAATGGCCCAAGCAAATCGTGCACGCCGACTGGCATCCGGGGAACATGCTGTTCCGGGAGAACCACGTGGTGGCGGTGATCGACTACGACGCGGCGCGGTTGTTGGCCCGGATCATCGATGTGGCCAACGGGTGCCTGCAGTTCTCGATCATCGGCGGCGAGGAGGATGTCAGCCGCTGGCCGGACTACATCGACGAAAGCCGATTCAAGCGGTTCCTGCGCGGGTATGACGAAGTGATGCTGCTGAGCGAGGCGGAGATCAAGACCATTCCGTGGTTGATGATCGAGGCGTTGATCGCCGAGGCGGTGTTTCCGATCGCGGCGACGGGGAGCTTCGGTCGGATGGAGGGGTTGGCGTTTTTGCAAATGGTGCAGCGCAAGGTGCACTGGCTGCAGAAAAACGAAGCCAAGCTGGTGGAGCTGGCGTCGGGCTGAGCGAGCCAGGTCGGGGGGATGTCAAAATTGCAGTCGATGGGGGCGCGGGGCCGAATTGGCAGGCGCCTGGGGCGGCGATCCGTCGCGGCGAGCGCCGATCCTGCGGCAACTTTTTTCTCCATCAGCACTTGTGATAGGCTTTCTTTGCGGGCGACAAGGGCGGTTTGGTCCCCGTTTTGCAATTGCACCCTGTTCGATTTCGATTGCCCCAAGCGCCAACCGGAGTGCCAACCCCATGCGATTCGACCAATACACCATCAAGGCCCAGGAGGCCGTCGGGGCCGCCAGGCAACTGGCCAACCAGCGCGATCATGCCGAAATCAGTCCGCTGCATTTGCTGGCGGCGCTGCTGGCGGAGTCCGACGGCGTGGTGCGTCCGCTGCTGCGCAAGATCGGCGCTGATTTCGGGCGCATCAGTGGAATCGTCGATGGCGAACTGAACCGGCTTCCCGCGGCCACCGGTACCCAAACGGGGCTGAGCCGGTCGTTGCAGGATGTCTTGGCGGAGGCCCAGAAACAGGCCGACCGGTTGAAGGACGAGTACGTCTCGACGGAGCATTTGCTGCTGGCGTTGACGAAGGTGGGCGGGGAGGCCAAGGAGATCCTCGACGTCAACGCGGTGGATCACGACGCTCTGCTCAACGCCCTGAAGGACGTTCGCGGGGGGCAGCGGGTGACCGATCAGGATCCCGAGAGCAAATACCAGGCATTGCAAAGATATGGGCGGGATCTGGTTGAGGTCGCGCGGCAGGGGAAGATCGACCCGGTGATCGGTCGCGACGAGGAGATTCGGCGCACGATGCAGGTCTTGAGCCGGCGAACCAAGAACAATCCGGTGCTGATCGGCGAGCCGGGAGTGGGCAAGACGGCCATCGTCGAGGGGTTGGCCATCCGCATGCTCAACGGGGACGTGCCGGCGGTGTTGCAGAACAAGCGCATCTTCGCGTTGGACATGGGGGCGCTGATCGCGGGGGCCAAGTATCGCGGGGAGTTCGAGGACCGACTGAAGGCGGTCATCAAGGAAGTCACGCAGAGCAACGGGGGGATCATCCTGTTCATCGACGAGTTGCACACGGTGGTGGGCGCTGGCAAGGCGGAAGGCGCGATGGACGCCGGCAATCTGCTGAAGCCGGCGTTGGCGCGGGGGGAGCTTCGGACCATCGGGGCGACGACGATCGACGAATATCGCAAGCACATCGAGAAGGACGCGGCGTTGGAGCGACGCTTCCAGCCGATCGTGGTGGGCGAACCGAGCGTCGAGGACACCATCGCCATCCTGCGCGGGCTGAAGCCGCGTTACGAGGCCCACCACGGCGTTCGCATCACCGACGGGGCGATCGTGTCGGCGGCGGTGCTGTCCGACCGCTACATCCAGGACCGTTTCCTGCCGGACAAGGCGATCGACTTGATCGACGAATCGGCCAGCCGGTTGCGGATCGAGAACGATTCGATGCCCGCGGAGCTCGATGAGATCCGTCGGCGCCTCATGCAGTTGCAGATCGAGCTGGAGGCGTTGCGTCGGGAAACCGATCCCGGCAGCGGGCAGCAGCGCGAGAAGGCCGAGCGCGAACTGGCGGAATTGCGGGAGCGCGACACCGAATTGACGACGCGTTGGGAGAATGAGAAGGGTTCGATGAACGCCGTCAAGTCGCTGAAGGAACAGCTTGATGCCAAGCAGGTCGAGCTTGACCAATCCCAGCGGCAGGGCAACTGGGAGGTGGCCGCCCGCATCCAGTATGGCGACATGCGGGACTTGAGGGCACAACTGGACGCGGCGCAGGAGACGCTGCACGAGCAGGCGAGCGACGGCAAGTCGCTGATAAGGGAGGAGGTGACGGCCGAAGAGATCGCGGAGGTGGTGAGCCGCTGGACCGGCGTGCCGGTGACCCGGATGCTGGAGGGGGAGCGCGACAAGCTGCTGAAGATGGAGGACCGCTTGGCGCTGCGGGTGATCGGTCAGGAAGAGGCCGTTCGCGCGGTCTCCGACGCCGTGCGGCGCAATCGCGCCGGTCTGGGGGACCCCAATCGGCCGATCGGCAGCTTTTTGTTCCTCGGCCCGACCGGCGTCGGCAAGACCGAATTGTGCAAGGCGCTGGCCGAGTTTTTGTTCGACGATGAGAACGCCATGGTCCGCATCGACATGAGCGAGTTCATGGAACAGCACTCGGTGGCACGGCTGATCGGCGCCCCTCCCGGCTATGTGGGCTATGAGGAGGGCGGGCGCTTGACGGAGGCGGTTCGTCGGCGGCCTTATTGCGTGATCCTGTTCGACGAGATCGAAAAGGCCCACCGGGATGTGTTCAACGTGCTGCTCCAGGTGTTGGATGACGGGCGATTGACGGACGGACAGGGGCGTACCGTGGATTTCAAGAACAGCGTCATTGTAATGACGAGCAATATCGGAGGTCAGAAGATACAGGAGTTGGCCGGAAGGGAGGCCGAGCAATGGGAGATCGAGGCGTCGGTGAAGGATTTGCTCAAGGAATATTTCCGGCCGGAGTTCCTGAATCGCATTGACGAAACCATCGTGTTCCACCCGCTTGGCAAAGCGCACTTGACGAAGATCGTCGAGGTGCAACTGGCGCATCTGAAAAGTAGATTGGCGATGCGCGAATTGAAACTCGACGTGAGCGACGCGGCCAAGAGGCTCTTGGCCGAGGAGGGGTACGACCCGCACTATGGCGCCCGCCCGTTGAAGCGCGTGATCCAACAGCGATTGGAGAACCCATTGGCCGGCCGGCTGCTTCGCGGGGAGTTCGCCGAGGGGTCCACCATCCATGTGGATGTGGATGCCAACCATCCCGATTTCACGTTCGCGTCCGGCCCGGACGTTGTGGAGGGGGAGGTGGTGGAGTGAGGGCGTGCCCGCGGCGTTGCGTGGAGGGACGGGGGAGGATTGGTGTATGATGACGACGGGGTGGGAAGGTCGAGGGAAACGGCGGATGGGGTCGTGGGTGTAAGGTCCTGCGGGGGGGTGTGGAAGTTGAAAGGGACGGCGCCGGGGCGGCCACTCGACAATAAGAGCGGCGCCGGCGGGGGAAGAGTTGCGATACGATGCGACGCGCCCCCGCCACGCGGAAGTGTGGCGATGGTGCGCGGGGAAGAGGGCCCTGTGAGGGACAGGGGGATTTGCGGCGCGTTGTGAAAGGGGTTGGGCATGGCGGTGCGATTCATTGTCGGGCGGGCGGGATCGGGCAAGAGCGTCTGGTGTCGGGAGCGGATCGTGGCGGCGTGCCGGGAAGAGCCGCTGGGACGACCCATTTACTGGATCGTGCCGCGACAGGGGACGTTCCAGATCGAGCGCGAGCTTACGTGCGGAAGCGGGCTGGGGGCGGTGTTCCGGGCGCGGGTGGTGAGCTTCGACATGCTGGGGCGCGAGGTGCTGGCCGAGTGCGGCGGGGCGGGGACGCCGCGGCTCGACGGGCTGGGCCGGCGCATGGTGCTGGGGCATTTGCTGCGACAGTTGCAGGGGAAGCTGAAATATTTCCGATCGGTGGCCCGGCAGGTGGGCTTGGCCAACCGGCTGGATGCGGCGCTGGGGGAGTTGGAGCGGGCGGGGCGGACGGTCGAGGAGGTCGCGGGGTTGTTGCGGGGGGAAGACGAGGCGCGCGGCGCGAGCGCCGGCGCGCACGCGGCGGGCGTTGGGGCGGACGCCGCCGAGGAGACGGGCGAGAGGCGCATCAACGCCGGGGGCGCTAACGCCGGGGGCGCTAATGCCGGGGGCGCTAATGCCGGGGGTGCCAATGCCGGGGGCGTGGATGTTGACGACGACGCTTTCGTCGATGGGGGACGCGAAGCCAAGTTCCTCGACCTGGCGCTGATCGCGTCGGCGTACGAAGCGTATCTTGGAAGCGAGCGACTGGATCCGAACCGCTGGATGCGGTCGGTGCTGGGGTGCATCGAGGATTGCCGGACTTTGGCCGGGGCGCGGGTTTATATCGACGGGTTCGATTCATTCGCGCGCGACGAATTGGCGATGGTGGCGTCGTTGGCGAGGGTGTGCGAGTCGGTGCATGTGACCTTCATGCTCGATCCGCATGGGCGGGTGCTCGACAACCCGCACCTGTTGCCCGACGACCTCAGCCCGCTGCATCCGGCGGAGATGGGATATCGACGGCTGCGGCTCTACCTGGACGAGCACAGGATACCGGTGGCGCCGACGGTGCGATTGGGCGGGGCGCGGCGGTTCGTGTCGGCGGCGCTTTCGCGGGTGGAGCGGGCGATGGGCGGGGGCGGTGACGGGGGGATTGGCGCGGCGGGCGATTCTGGTGAAGAACGCGGCGATGCGGGGATGGGCGCGGAGCGCGATTCCGGTGAAAGACGTGACGATACGCTCACTCGCGCCGAGGGCGATTGCGATGAAAAACGGGGCGATGGCGCCATCCAAGGTGGCGTGGCCGAAGCCGTGATCGCGGTCGGCGAGCGGGGTGGGAAATCGACCGCCCAAGCCCGCGACGCCGTGATGTTCATCGAGGCCCGCGACGGTCGCGCCGAGGCCGACGCGGTGGCCGGGGAGATCGGGCTGCTGGTGGGCGGGGGGATGCGATTGCGCGAGATCGTGGTGTTGGCCCGCGATTTGGAGGCGCATCTGCCGCATTTGGACGCCGCGTTCCAGGAGCATCGCATCGCGTATTTCGCCGATCGCCGGCGGACGATGACACATCATCCGCTGATTCGGTTGATCCGCGCGGCGTTGGGTGTGGCCCAAGGCGATTGGCCGCACGAGGCGATGATGGAGCTGGTGAAGACGGGGCTGTGCGGATTGTCCGACGACGCGGGCGATGCGTTGGAAAATCATGTGCTCGAGCATCGCCTGCGCGGCCGCGCGGCGTGGATGGCGGACGAGCCATGGGCGTATTCCGCGCGGGCTGGCGACGAGGAGGAGGATGGCGGGGAAGGGTCGGCGGCGACGGCGGAGAGGGCGATCGACGCCGATCGACGCCGGGTGGCCGGGCCGCTGGATCGGTTTGTGGCGTCGGTGACGGGCGGCGGGGGGGCGAGCGTGCGGGCGATCGTGACTGCGATTTTCACACTGCTGGAGGATTGGAAGGTCCGCGGGGCGTTGTCGGGGTGGATCGCGTCGGCGCGCGGGGACCTGCGGCATGAGGAGGCGTCGGCCCACGAGCAGACGTGGGCGGCGATGGCGGGACTGGCCGACCAGCTCGTCGAACTGCTGGGCGACGAGGTCGTCACGCTGGGGGAGTTCGAGGGAATCGTGGAAAGCGGGCTGGATTCGTTCGATCTGGCGTTGGCGCCGCAGACGGTGGACCAGGTGCTGGTCGGGTCGATCGCGCGGACGATGACGCCGACGATCAAGGCGGCGTTTGTCATGGGCATGAACCAGGGCGAGTTCCCGCTGCGGCGCCAGGAGGATGCGATCCTGTCGGATGACGAGCGCGATCGCCTGGATCGCCAATCGGCCCGGCTCGGCGGCACGTCCGCCCGGCGGCTGCTGGACGAGGACTATTTGGCCTACCAGGCGATGACGCGGGCATCGGAGCGGCTGGTGCTGACCCGGGCGGTGGGCGACGAGCGGGGCCGGGAGACGGCGCCGTCGGTGTATTGGCGTCGGGTGGCGGCGGTGTTTCCGACGGCGAAGGTGCGGCGGCATGGCGACGGCGGCGCCCTCGACACGCCGCGGGGTTTGGTGACGGGCCTCATGGAGTGGGCGCGGCGGGACGAGGCGACGGCGATGGCCGATGCGACGCGGGCGTCGATGTACCAGTGGCTGGCGACGCGCCCGTGCGCGGGGGATTCGCTGGATCGGATGCGCGCGGCGGGGTGGCGGGCATTGTCGCGGCGGAACGACGCGGCCATCGGCCCGGCGACGGCGGCGCGGCTGTACGGGATGGAATTGGAGACGACGGCGCGCGAGCTGGAGTCGATGGCGGCGTGCCCGTTCCAGCATTTCGCGCGACACGGACTGAAGTTGCGCCG
>JBBSAF010000125.1:0-7725 GCA_038252525.1 Tepidisphaerales bacterium | reverse complement strand
GATGGCGCTCAATGGGGGTTTTCACAACCTCCAAACCCACCTTCGCCCGGTGGTTCCCCCCCGACGGGGCCGAGTCGGCCCCGCGACGGAAGACAGGATTACTTAAGTTGACGGCATTGGGCGTGGGCGCCCGCGCGATGTGAGAGGCGTCATGGCGCTTCATGGGATGAAATGAGGGCGTGGCAATGCGGGGTCATGCCCGATGGCGAAGGGCGAGGATCAGTTCCACTTCGCCGTTGGGGCGGTTGAGCTTCTCGGCGATGGCGCGGGCGCCGAGGCCTTCGTCGGCCAGGCGGTGGATGTCGGCGTGACGGGGGTCCAAGCCGTCCGGGGGGGCGGTGGGCGTTGGCGGGAAGTCGCGGTGCGTCTGCAGGTCGCGCGCCGGCGGGTAATCACGGGCGTTCGGCAAGTCCCGGATCGGTGGGAAATCGCGGTTTGGCGACGGCTCCCGCGGCGCCGGGCGATCCGTGGGCGATACCGGGGCGCCGGTCGCCATGATCCCGGTCAGACGTTCGATGCGTCGGTCGGCCTCGTCGATGAGGAGCTCGAGTTTTTTCGCGCGGGTGTCGAGTTGCGAAGAGACTTGCCGGGCCATGTCCGACAGCTCGACCAGCAGGTTTCCCATGTCGCGGTCGACTTGTCGGTGCTGGGCGAGGGTGAGGGGCGGTTTGTGGTCGAGGGGGTCCTTGCGACGGGAACCCTTGCGCAGCAGAAGGTAGGCCACGGCGAGAATGCCCGCGCTGAGGGCGACCCATTGCCCGATGTCCCGCGGCCCGGATTGAAGCAGCATCGCGACGCCCATGGCGCGGTGTATCGTCGGCGAACGGCGCGATATGGCAAGGGGATGGCGGCGTCCGACGGTCGTTCACCCCGGCGTCCCGATTCATCGCGCCGAACCGAGGGGGGGAATGTCGTGCATCGAGTGGGTTTGGACGGTCTGGCTCGATTTCCGTCGGTGTGCCCGGCGGCGCCGGTCACGGGGATGCGGTTGCGGGTCGGGACGGTCGGGATGGTTGGTTGTCATGGACACCGAGGATCGGGCCTTGGGAAGGCAATGGGCGGGGATTCGCATCCGGCGTATCCAAACCGCGTGCGAGGCGGGGTTTATCGGACGGCGGGGGTGCGACCGCGACAATTCGTCATTTCGCGCATTCTCATCCCACGGCGGGCGCGGGTATACTCCCGGACCCGGGGGTGTTCCCCGTTCAACGTCGGGGCGATCCATTCGCCCCGCCAGGCACCGCGTACAAGCCCGGAACGATACGTTCGGGCAAGAGGAGAAACGTCATGGGTCATGTGGAAATGTTGGAAGGCCGTCGCCTTCTGTCGGCCGGTCTGCTGGACACGTCGTTCGGCAATCATGGGCGGTTCACGATCAACAACGCCGGTCGGGCCGACCGTGCGTATGGGGTGGTGGTGGGGATCGACGGCTCGATTTACGTCGGCGGCTCGACGGAGGATTCCAACGCCGCGACCAATCAGTCGGACTTCGCGTTGGCGAAATTGACGAGCGCCGGCGCCGCCGCGGGCGGGTTCGGGAGCGGTGGTTTGGTGCAGACCGACTTCATGGGCGGGCAGGACTTCGGGTATGCGATGGCGCAACAGGCGGATGGGAAGATCATCCTGGCGGGTGTCGCGTACAACGCCGACCTCACGCAGTCGGACATCGCCTTGGCGCGGTACAACACCAACGGCACGCTGGACAACACCTTCGGGACCAGCGGCAAGGTGCTGACGAATCTGCAGAACTTCGAGTCGGCGTCGGGGGTGGCCATCGACTCGAACGGCAAGATCGTCGTGGTGGGCACGACGACCGCCGGCGGGGCCGGGGCGTCGCAGGGGGTCGTGGCGCGTTACAACGCCAACGGGACGCTGGACAACACGTTCGGTTCCAGCGGGCTGGTGTCGGCGGGGATCATGCCCAAGGCGACGGCGGTGGCGATCGCGTCCGATGACAGCATTTATTACACGGGCAACAACGGCAGCACGTTCACGATCGCGCACCTGACCCCCGCCGGGGCGTTGGACGGCGGCTACGGAACCAATGGCGTGACCACACAGGCGATCAGCGGATCGGCCACGGCGTACGCGCTGCTGATTTTACCCAACGGCAAGATCGTGGCCGCCGGCGAGGCGACGCCCACGAGCAGCCTGAACGCCGCGATGGCGTTCGCGTGCTTCAACACCGACGGGTCATTGGACACGACATTCGGGACCAACGGCGTGACGACGGTGGACATCACCGGGAGCATCGACCAGGCGTTGTCGCTGGTCAAGCAGGCCGACGGCAAGTTCATCGCGGTCGGGTTCGCCGCCGGGTCGGGGTCGGGGGACTTCGCGACGGTTCGGCTCACGAGCCACGGGTTGCTCGACGCCAGTTGGGGCAAGGGCGGGACCGGGGTGACGGACATCGCCGGCGCCCAGGACAACGCCCGCGCCGCGACAATCGACGCCTCCGGGCGGCTCATCATCGCCGGACAGGGGACGGTGAGCGGCTCGGTGGACATGGCCGTCACGCGGCACACCCTCGGGGACTCGGCGCAGATCGGCATCTTCCGCAACGGCGCGGTCGGACTCGACAGCGATTCCAACCGCGGCTGGAACCCCGGCAGCGATTCGTCGTTCACCATCGGCCAGGCCGGCGACAAGGTCGTCACCGGGGATTGGAACGGCGACGGGATCACCGAAACCGGGGTCTTCCGCGGCGGCGTGTGGATCCTCGACACCAACGGCACGCCGGGCTTCCAAGCCGGCGACACCACGTTCGCCTTCGGCATCGCCGGGTGGACGCCGGTGGTCGGCGACTGGAACGGCGACGGCAGGACCGATGTCGGCGTCTACAACGGTGCCCAGTGGGCGTTGGATGACAACGGAACCCAGGGCTGGCAGGCCGGGTCCGACCATGTCATCACGTTCGGCGATCCCAGTTACACGCCGGTGGTCGGCGACTGGAACGGCGACGGCAAGGCTGACATCGGCGTCTTCGCCAATGGCGTGTGGGGTCTGGACAGCAACGGAACCTTGGGCTGGCAGGCCGGTTCGGATGCCTCTTTCGCGTTCGGCGCGGCGGGCATGGCCCCGGTGGTCGGCGATTGGAACGGCGACGGCACGAGCGACGTAGGCGTCTTCACCGGCGGGACTTGGGGCTTGGACAGCGATGGCACCCGCGGCTACACCGCCGGCGATGCGACGTTCGCCTTCGGCGCGGCGGGTTGGACGCCGGTCATCGGCGATTGGAACGGCGACGGCAAGAGCGATGTCGGGGTGTTCACCGGCGCCCGCTGGGGCATTGACACCGACTCGATTCGCGGCTGGACGGCCAACGACACGTCGTTCGCGTTCGGTCTGGCCGGCGACGAGCCGATCATCGGCAAGTGGTGATTTCGTCGGGGGGATTGGATAGCGTGAAGAAGCCGACCCGCGGGAAGACCTCCCGCGGGTCTGCTTTTTTGGTCATTTGTCAATGGTCATTTGTCATTGGTTGTTGAGCGGCCTCTCCATTTCGGCGCGCTGCCTGGTTGTGGGGGGTGAGGTTGCGAGTTGTGGGTGGCGAGTTGTAGGTTGTAGGTTGTAAGTTGTAAGTGAAGATGGAGAAGGCATTTTGCTTTCTCTGCCAACTGCCAACTGCCTGCCGCCAACGGTCTTCTGCCTTCTGCCTTCTGCCTTCTGCCTTCTGCCTACCGCCTACTGCCTACTGCCTTCTGCCTTCTCCCTTCTGCCTTCTGCCTACCGCCTACCGCCTACCGCTTGCCGCTTGCCGCCTGCCGCTTGCCGCTTGCCGCCTGCCGCCGCCGCGTTGTCCATGGGCGCGGGGATCGCGGGGCGATAGACTGCGGTCTCAATGGCTTACACCGTTTTGGCACGTCGGTATCGGTCCACCACCTTCGACGAGGTGGTCGGGCAGGCACACATCGCACAGACGCTGAAAAAGGCGATCACCTCGGGGCGGGTGGCCCATGCGTATCTGTTTTGCGGGACGCGGGGGGTGGGAAAGACGTCGATGGCGCGGATTTTGGCCAAGGCGCTGAATTGCCATCGGTCGGATGGGCCGACGCCCGAGCCGTGCGGGGAGTGCGATTCGTGCAAGGGGATCGCCCGGGGGGACGACATCGATGTCATCGAGATCGACGCGGCCAGCAACACCGGCGTGGACAACATCCGCGACCTGATCGAAAACAGCCAGTACCGACCGGCCCGCGGGCGGCTGAAGATTTACATCATCGACGAAGTGCACATGCTCAGCAAAAATGCGTTCAACGCGCTGCTGAAGACCCTCGAGGAGCCGCCGGAACATGTGAAGTTCATCTTGGCGACGACCGAGCCGGAGAAGGTGCTGGCGACGATCCTGTCGCGTTGCCAGCGGTACGACTTCCGCAACATCCCGACCAAGGAGATCGCCGCGCATTTGCGGTGCATCTGCCAAGGCGAGGCGATCGAGGCCGACGACGACGCGCTGCTGTTGGTGGCCAAGAGCGGGGCGGGGTCGATGCGGGATGCGCTATCGCTGTTGGACCGGCTGCTGAGCGTCGGGGGCAAGCACCTGACGGGGGAGATGGTGGAGCAGCTTCTGGGGTTGCCGCGAAGCCAACTGCTGTTCGACCTGACCGACGCCATCGGGCGCGGGGCGGTCGGCGATGCGCTGGGGCGGGCCGACGCGATGATCAACGCCGGACAAAGCCCCGAGATGCTGGTGGCGGCGTTGGTGGATCATCTGCGGAATCTGCTGATCCTGCGGGCGTGCGACGGCCCGACCGATCTGGTTGAGGCGCCGGGATTGTCGGAGTCGGCGATGCTGGAACAGGCCCGGCGATTCGACGCGATCGCCCTTACGCAGGACATCATCCTGCTGGAGGATTTGCGGCGGCGGTTGCGGTCGACGCAGGCCGGGCGGGCGCTGTTGGATGCGACGTTGGTTCGGCTGGCGCTGGCCGAGCAATTCATGGGCGTGGGCGAACTGCTGATGCGAATCGACGCCGAGCCGAGCGACGAAAAAAAAAACGCGCGGGTGAATGAGGCGGCGGGCGGGGCCGCGACAATGATCGGGGGGGCGACGACGATGATCGGGGGGGCGACGGCGGCGACGGGCGGGGGCGGCCGGTCGGCTCAAGGGTCATCGGCATTGGTCGACGCTGGCGCGGGCAGCGCATCGATCGGTTCGTCGGCGTCGTCTCCGGTCGAGGCCGCGCCTTCGGATTGGGCGGATGGGATGGACGATTCCGGGGGCGACGATCTGCCGGGGGTCGGGCGGGTGTGGGAAGGGGATTCGCCGGGGACCAGGGCGCTGCTGAAGCCGCGTTTTTCGCGGGGTTCGGCGTCGGCCGGTGCGCCGGTCAACGGCGCCCCGTCGGCGTCGGCGAATCCCGCGTCGGTCGATCCCGGAAATCCGTCGTCGGTGTGGAACGGCGTGTTGGCGGCGCTGTTGACCGAGGCGCCGGGGATCCATGCCTGGGCGGTGAACGGGCGAGACCAAGGCATTCGGGACCACGTGGCGATCGTCACCTTTCCCGCCGCCAATGCCTCGTCGGTGAAGGCGCTGGAGCGCGGCGACAAGAAGGAACGTCTTTGCGACACCCTCTGTCGCGTTCTGGGTCAAACCGTGGGGCTGCGACTGGAACTCGCCGAGCCGTCTCCCGACGGCGGGCCAAACTCCGTTCCGGCCGGCCAAGGCGCTGCGACGCCGGCGGCTCCGACAATGGCGCCGACAAGCGCATCGCCCTCCCCCGCCATGCCGGCGGGTCCGGCGAGCCTGCCGTTGACGGCGGAATTGCGGGCGGAGCTCGACGCCGATCCGCTGATCCACGCCGTGCTGAAAACTCTCGGGGGCAACATCGTGAAAGTGACCGAAGCCTGAATCGAAACTTGAAAGGAAATGCCATGTTCGACGACCTGAAGAATCTGAACCTCGGCGATCTGATGAAAAAGGCCCAGGAGATGCAGGGGCAAATGCAGCGGATTCAGGAGGAATTGGCCCGCAAGCAGGTGACGGCCGACGCGGGGGCGGGGATGGTGCGGGCGACGGTGAACGGCAAATTGGAATTGGTGAAGCTGGCGATCGACAAGTCGAAGATCGACCCGGCCGACACCGAGATGCTGGAGGATGTGATCGTGGCCGCCGTCGCCGCCGCCCAGCGGCGCGCCGGTGAGATGATCAAACAGGAAATGGAAAAGGCGGCGGGGGGAATGGGGTTGCCGCCGGGGATGTTGCCGGGGTGAGAAGCAGTTGTCCGATGGCAGTTGCCAGTTGTCAGTTGGCAGTGTTCAGGGAGCGGAAGACGACTGTTTTCCCCTCCCCGCTTACAACTTACAACGTACAACTTATACGCATCCCAATTATTCCATGCGCGGGGATGCGCCGACCCGACATTGTTCTCTGCGCGTGCCACTCGTCAATGCACGTCAATGATTCTTGGAAGGCGTATTACAACCGCCCCCCCCTTTCCCAACTCGCAACCCACAACTCGCAACTCGCAACTTTCCTCAAACGAAATCGGGGATCGACCGGTGAGGGTCGATCCCCGAGGGAATCATAGGCGAACCGGGATGCGGTTCACATGGACTTGCGGAGGCGCTTGAGGCCGCCGAAGGCGCCCATGCCGAGCAGGCTGCTGACGCCCATCCAGGCGGCGGCGGGAAGGGGGATGGGCAGGGGGAGTTCCTTGAAGACGAATCGCTTGGTTCCGGTCGTCGAGGGGGCGGCGTTGATGACCAGCTCGCCGCCGGTGGGACCCACGCCGGGGCGCCAGATCTGGCCGGGGTTGAGGACGCCGTCGCCGAGGGTGATGACCTGCGGCTGTGCGGTCGGGCCGCCGATGCCGGTCACTTGGAACGGCGCGACGTTGAAGGGCGGCGGGGTTCCGAAGGTCTTATCGAGGTTGAAGCTGGTGTCGGCGGGGGTGCCGGTGGTGCCATCCTCGATGATGAACTTGAACCCGCCCCACGGGGTGCCCGAGGCGTTGGTGACGCTCTCGGAGGTGATGACGATGTTCGACACGGCGTTGGACCGGGTCTGGGCGAAGTTGATTTCGACCGGGGCGATCAGACCATACTGATCGGGACCACTGGCGAAGACCGCGCCCTTCTGGACGACGATGGCGTCGGAGGTTTCGGCCAAGACCGTCAAGACGACATAGGTCGAATCGACATTGTCGAAGCTGGAATCCCACGAGGCGCTCCAACCGGAGTCGCCAAGCACCATTGAACCGGCTTGGGCCGAATCGACCCCGACCGACATCATACCGACGGCGCCAAACAGGGCGGCGCCCACGAATCCACTGGACATACGCATACGAGCCTCCTTACATCGGGCCACAAATCGGGCCACTGAGAACGTTGTTGGCCGCAGGCTGGCGGCTAACACCCACTGTCGTGGCGACGGAAACGCCCGTCGCCGAAAGTTTCAAGTTTTGCCAACTTGGCGTCGGGATCGATCCAGAGGGATCAAATTGCCCCGATTGCCCAGTCGCTCACAACAATTAAGAGTTTATCGGGCGTTCTTTTTTGACACAATGGGAAAAATGGAGGGGGGAAAAGTTGTGAGTTGCGAGTTGTAAGTTGCAAGAGGGAAAGGGATTACGTCATTCCAGAGGCGGCGACGACTGTGGCCCGGGGATTTTTTTTGGACAAAATCGGGGAGATGGGTCGAGGGCGCGGCGTGTCAGGGCGGGTTGAGGTTGCCCAAGAGGGTGGCCGGTCGGGGGGGCGCGGCAGGGCGGCGCGGGGCGGGCG
>JBBSAF010000124.1:0-7743 GCA_038252525.1 Tepidisphaerales bacterium | reverse complement strand
TGAAACCCCGGCGCCTCGCCGGGCTTGCGCCACGCCATCGACGTTCCTCACTCCAGTTCGACCAACAAATCCCTGGCCAGGATGGTCGAGCCGGGTTTCACGTGGACCTGGGCGATCTTCGCGGCCCGGGGGGCGTAGACCGCGGTCTCCATTTTCATCGCCTCGATGCTCAGCAATCGTTCGCCCTCGCGCACGTTCTGGCCGGGTTTCACCGCGACGGTGCTGATCTTGCCGGGCATGGGGGCGGCGATGTGATGGGGATTCTCGGGATCGGCCTTGGGATGCTTGTGCAGCACGCCCTCCAGCGAGCGGTCGGGGACGACGACCTCGCGGGGCTGGCCATTGAGCTCGAAGAAGATCGTCCGCGTGCCGTCCTCGTGGGGTTCGCCGATGGTGAGGAATCGCACGATGAGGGTCTTGCCCGCCTCGATCTCGACGCCCACCTCCTCGCCGGGGGCGACGCCATAAAAGAAGTTGGCCGTCGGGATCGCGCTGGTGTCGGAATACTCGCGCTGGTGCTTGTCGAGATCAAGGAAAACCTGCGGATACAGCAGATAACTCAGCACATCGACATCACGGGGCACGCGGTGGATCTCGCCGGCCAATTCCTTGGCGGTGGCGTCGAAGTCGGCCTTGGGCAGCTTCTCGCCGGCGCGGCCCTTGATGGGCTTGGCGTCGGCCGAATCGAGCACGATCTTCTGGAGCTTCCTGGGCCAGCCCCCCTCGGGCACGCCGATGGCGCCCTGGAACATCTCGACGACGCTCTTGGGGAAGCCGAGCTTGGCGTCGTCGCGCATCACATCGTCGGGCGTGAGATTGTTGGTCACCATGAACAAGGCCATGTCGCCGACGACCTTGCTGGAGGGCGTGACCTTCACGATGTCGCCGAACATCAAATTGACCCGCGCGTAGGCGTCGGCGATGTCGGCCCAGCGGTCGGCCAGCCCAAGGCTCTTGGCCTGCTGGCGCAGATTGGTGTATTGCCCGCCGGGCATCTCGTGATGATACACCTCGGCGGTGCCGGACTTGCCGCCCTCCTCGAACGGGTAATACAGCTCGCGCACGTCGGCCCAATAGTCGCTGAAGCGGTTGAGCGCCCGCATGTCCAGCCCCGGATCGCGAGGGGTGTGGCGCAGGGCGGCGACGATCGAGTTGAGGTTCGGCTGGCTGGTCAGCCCGCTCATCGACGCGATGGCGGCGTCGGCGATGTCCACCCCGGCGTCGGCGGCGCGGAGGATGCTGCCGGCGTTGATCCCGCTGGTGTCGTGGGTGTGGAAGTGGATGGGCACGTCCACCTCCTTGCGCAGCGCCTTCACGAGCTCATGGGCGGCATACGGCGTGCACAACCCGGCCATGTCCTTGATCGCCAGGATGTGGGCGCCGTGGTCCACCAGTTGCCGCGCCATCTTGAGATAATAATCGAGGCTGTATTTGGGGCGATCGGGGTCGAGGATGTCGCCGGTGTAGCAGATGGCGGCCTCGCAGATCGCCTGGGTCTGTTCGAGCACCGCGTCCATGGCGACGCGCATGTTGTCCACGACATTGAGCGAGTCGAAGATGCGGAAGATGTCGATGCCGCGCTGGGCGCTTTTGGCGATGAACGAGCGGACGAGGTTGTCGGGATAGTTGGTGTACCCCACGGCGTTGCTGGCCCGCAGCAGCATCTGGAACGGGATGTTGGGGATCTTCTCGCGCAGCAGGTCCAGGCGCGCCCAGGGGTCCTCCTGCAAAAAACGCATGGCCGAGTCGAACGTCGCCCCGCCCCACATCTCCAGGCTGAACAGCCCGGGCAGCAGATGCGCGATGGCGTCGGCGGCCACCAGCATGTCGTGGGTTCGGAATCGCGTGGCCAAAAGCGATTGGTGGGCGTCGCGCATCGTGGTGTCGGTCAGCAGCAGCGGCTTGTGTTTGCGGACCCACTGGGCGAAGGCGACCGGTCCGTATTCGAGCAGCCGATGGCGCAGTCCGTTCGGCGCGCCGTGCGTCTTGTCGTACGCCGGGGGGACGGGCGTGGGCAGGACGCGCTCGGATTGGACCTTGCCCTTCACATCCGGGCGGCTGTTGACGATCACGTCGCCGAGATAGGCGAGGATACGGGTGGCGCGGTCGCGGCGGAGCTTGAACTTGAACAGCTCGGGGGTGTTGTCGATGAACGTGGTGGTGGCGGCGCCCGACTGGAACGTCGGGTGCAGGATCAGGTTTTCCAGGAACGGGATGTTGGTCTTCACGCCGCGCACGCGGAACTCGCGCAGGGCGCGGTCCATGCGGCGGATGGCCTCCTCGAAAGTGTTGCCCCACGCCGTCAGCTTCACCAAAAGCGAATCGAAATACGGCGTGATGACCGCGCCGCTGAAGGCCGTGCCGCCGTCGAGGCGGATGCCGAAGCCGGCGGCCGAGCGGTAGGTCGTCAATCGCCCGTAGTCGGGGATGAAATGGTTCTCGGGATCCTCGGTGGTGATGCGGCACTGCACCGCGCAGCCGCGGGTTTCGATCTTGTCCTGGGACGGAATGTTCATCGGGGCGGCGTGGAGCCGGTGGCCTTGGCAGACGAGGATCTGGCTCTTGACCAGATCAATGCCCGTCACCAGTTCGGTGACGGTGTGCTCGACCTGGATGCGGGGGTTGACCTCGATGAAGAAAAACTCGTTGCGGTCCAAATCCACCAGGAACTCGACGGTGCCGGCGGCCTGGTAGTCGATCCGCTTGCAAAGCCGCACGGCCGATTCGCAGATCGCCTTGCGCAATTCCATGGGCAGGTCGATGCCCGGCGCGACCTCGACGACCTTCTGGTGGCGGCGCTGCACCGAGCAGTCGCGCTCCCACAGGTGAACCAAATTGCCGTGGCGGTCCCCGAGGATCTGCACCTCGATGTGCTTGGCCCGACCGATGTAACGCTCGACGAAGACATCGGCCCGCCCGAACGCCGCCCCGGCCTCGCGCTGGGCCTCCTCGAGCTTGCCGGCGAGCTCCGCCTCATTCTTCACCACCCGCATTCCCCGCCCGCCGCCCCCGAAGCTGGCCTTGATGATGATCGGATAGCCGATCTCCTTGGCGACCTTGCGGACGGCCTTCAGGTCGCTCAGGGCATCCTCGGCGCCCGGCACCGTCGGCACGCCGGCCTCGACCGCCAGCCGCTTGGCCGCCGTCTTGTCCCCGAACGCCCGCAGCATGTCGGCCTGGGGTCCGATGAAGGTGATGCCG
Organism: Tepidisphaerales bacterium; assembly: GCA_038252525.1. Lineage (GTDB taxonomy): Bacteria > Planctomycetota > Phycisphaerae > Tepidisphaerales > Tepidisphaeraceae > JBBSAF01. The sequence goes on along the minus strand of JBBSAF010000124.1, from coordinate 4,542 downwards.
TTGGCCTCGCAGGCGGCGGCGAAGTCGGCGTTCTCCGACAAAAACCCGTAGCCGGGATGGATCGCGTCCACCCCGTGCTCCTTGGCGACGGCGATGATCTTGGCGATGTCCAAATACCCCTTGACCGGCTCGCCGCCTTGCGCCGGCCCGATCAGATACGCCTCGTCGGCCTTGAAACGGTGCAGGGCGAAGCGGTCCTCGTGGGTGTAGATGGCGACGGTCCCCAGGCCCAGTTCGGTGGCGGCGCGGAAGACGCGGATGGCGATTTCGCTGCGGTTGGCGACAAGTAGTTTTCGCATGGAAAGGTGTCGTCTTTCGTTGGGGGTCGCGGAAGGTCGAGGCCGGACCATTGTGGAAACACCGGGGATTTTTTCAAGGGAAAGCACACGCCAAGTGCGTTATGATCCCCGCAATGCCCGATGAATTGGCGAGCTTGGTCGAGGGCGCCGCCGCCCGCGACGACGTGGCGGCGGGGGTGGCGACCCTGTACGCCCGCCTGGCCGAGCGGATCGCCCGGCGCCGCCCGGTGTGCGGCATGTCGGGGCGATGTTGCCGATTCGAGGCGTTCGGGCATCGGCTCTATGTCACGACGATGGAACTGGCGGTGTTCGTGCGGGAATTGCGGACTGCCGGACCGCCGGCGACCGACGGATGGGACGGTACCGGATGCCCCTTCCAGGTGGCCGGGCAATGCGGGGTGCACGCGATCCGGCCGTTCGGCTGCCGGGTGTTTTTCTGCGATCCGACCGCCGGGGAGTGGCAGGAGGCGCTTTACGCCGACCACCACGCGGAGATGAAACGATTGCACGAGACAATGGGCGTGGCATACCGATATGTCGAGTGGCGGACGGCGCTATCGGCCCTCGGACTGGCGCGGAGGCCGAGAATGCTTTGACAAGTGGTGGTTGAAACCGCTAAACTGCGAATTGTCCGCTCGCTTCGGACCCACGGCATCGACGCACACTCACAACAGGAAGGCGACGTCATGAAGAAGCTGGGCATGTTGGCATTGTTGGGATTCTCCCTGTTCGGCGCCGCCTGCACCGGTCCGACCCGGCTGACCAACGACTTCGGGGCGACCCCGGCCTATTCGTCGCGCGAGCGCTACACCATGATCGGGCGCAACTGGGACTACGAGGGCAAGCAGATCATGGACGACATCGACCACGCCCTGCTGCTCCGTGGCACCGGCCACTTGACGATCTGGAACGTCCGGTAACACCGGCGGACCTCACGGAACCATTGGAAATCGAAATGAAAGCCGCGCGGCGACGCGCGGTTTTTTCATGCAGGAAACGCGGGGGCGGAACGCCTCGTTGCCACGCACATCATTTACGACTCCCATCGGTCGCCGCATCCCTTTTGCATGTCGCGTGGGCGCCTCGTCCGCGTCCGACGGCGCGACCGGCACGGATGGGGTTGGGAAGTTGTGAAAACCCCCGTGGAGCGCCGTCATGATGGGCGTCGATTGCAAAGACGGGGGCGAGGCGCCTCGTTGTTATACTGCTCGCTGGCCATATTGAGACAATTCGCTTGGGTAAACACGCGATGCGACGCATGTTCCGAGCCATTGCGAATGTCTCATGGAAGGCCGCGAGCAGTATATACACAAGTCCGTCGCCGTCACCGGCGGCAGTCCCCTCGTCGCGGGGCCGCCTCGGCCCCGTCCGGGGGAGACCACCGGGCGAAGAGGGGTTTGGAAGTTATGAAAACCCCCGTTGAGCGCCGTCCTCATCGGCTTGAATTGGAAAAACGGGGGCGAGGCACCCCCGCGACATGGCAACCGCGGTGGTTGGCCGGTGAATTATGTATGACAACGAGGGCGGCGCGCCCCCGCGACGCGGGAACTGCCGCGGGCGTGGGGGGACATGTGTATAATAAAGAGGGCGGGGCGCCTCCGCTTTTTTCGTTTTGATTCCGTTGGCCCGAATCCGCCCGTTCAGGGGCGACGGCGCCTCAGGAGACCAAGCGCAGTTTGGGATTCCGCTTCACCCAGCCATGGATTCGCAGGTGTTTGTCGCGGGCGCCCTCCAGGTGGCGCAAATACTGCTTGAGCGCCTCCTCGTCGAACTGGGCCAGAAACTGCGGTTGGGCCGTGGTGTTCATTCGGCGGATGTCGTCGATGAGTTGACGTTTGCTCATGGGAGATTTACTTTCGCGTTCGGCGGAATGACGGGCCGACCGCGACGGCGGCCTTTGGATTAGATCGGACAACCGCCCGACGACGCTTGAACCGGGAACGCGATGCCCGAAAACGACCCCCAAAACGCCCCCCCCGCCGCTCTCGATCCGATCACCGGATTGCATCGCATGTCCGCGACCGCCGGGGTCGGCAGCACCGAATACGTCGCCGTCAACGGCGCCGCCATCACCGCCGCCATCCTCGGTTTCGCCAGCCTGTTGACGCTGCTTGGCAACGCCCTGCTGGTGGTTCCCGTCGCCGGGGTCATTGTCGGCGCCGTGGCGTTGCGACAGATCCGCGCCGCCGCCGGAACCCAGACCGGACGGACCTTGGCGTGGGCGGGTCTCGTGCTGTCGCTGGGTCTGGGAGGCATGGTGATCGGCCTGCAAGCGGTCGAATCGCAGCGCGCCGCGGCCGACAAGCGACAAATTGTCGCACTCATCGGACAGCTCGGCCAATCCATACAAGCCGAGCGCTGGGATGACGCCTACGCCCTGTTTTCCCCGGCGTTCCGACAGCGCGTCGACAAAGCACTGTTCACCGAGCGCCTCGCGCCGTTCCATTCCAATCCGGCCTACGGAAAACTGACGGCCACCTCCAGCAACAACCTCATTGATGTCCAACGCGCCCCCGTCGGCGGCGATCCACGGGCCGCGGCGTATCTCCAGTTCCACTTCGACAAGAATCCCACCCCCGTCGATCAGCTCGGGCAGTTCCGCAAAAGCGCCGAGGGCTGGCGGATCGACAACCTCGGCGATGTCTTCCGCGTCGAGCCGCCCCCCGGCTCGCGCGGCGGGCGATGATCGCCGTGGACGCGGATCGACAGGGCGCGGCGGCCTTCGTTGGCTTGAATCCCCCCACCCCCCCACCGATAATCCGGGCACACCATGAGCACCTTTTACATCACCACCCCCATCTACTATCCCAATGCCGAACCGCATTTGGGACATGTCTACACCACAATTTGCGCCGACGCGGTCGCGCGGTACCACCGATTGTGTCGGGACGACACGTTTTTCCTCACCGGCACCGATGAGCACGGCATCAAGATGGTCAAGACCGCCGCCGAACAGGGGGTCGAACCCAAGGCCTTGGCCGACCGCGTGGTCGCGGTGTTCGAGCACCTATGGACGGAATTGAACATCACCCACGACGACTTCATCCGCACCAGCAGCGAGCGCCACAAGACCGCCGTCCGCGCCATCGTCGCCAAACTCGTCGAGACCGGGGACATTTATCTCAGCGGCTACAAGGGATGGTATGACGAAGGCCAAGAGGAGTTCGTCACCGAGACCGAGGCCAAGGATCGCAACTACCTGGCGTTCAACCGCAAGCCGTTGGTCCGCTATGAGGAGCCAAGCTATTACTTCAAGTTATCGAAGTACGCCCCGCATGTACTTGCGTATATAGAATCGCACCCGGAGTTCATCCAGCCGGACTCGCGTCGGAACGAGGTGATCTCCAAGCTCCGGGCCGGGGTGTCGGATTTGTCGATCAGCCGGGTGTCGCTCAAATGGGGCATCCCGTTGCCCAACGATCCCGAGCATGTGGTTTACGTCTGGATTGACGCCCTCAGCAATTACATCACCGCCTTGGGGTATGGCGCTGGCGATGACGGGCGGTTCCAGCGCTATTGGCCGGCGGATGTGCACTTGATCGGCAAGGAAATCCTCTGGTTCCACACGGTCTATTGGCCGGCGATGTTGATGGCGTTGGGGATCGCGCTGCCCAAGAAGGTGTTCGCCCATGGCTGGTGGACGGCCGAGGGGCGGAAGATGAGCAAGACCGAGGGCAACTTCATTGACATCAACAAGTTGCGCGCGGTGATCTCCTCGCATGGGCTGGACGCCCTGCGATACTATTTGCTGCGGGCGGCGCCGTTCGGGGCGGATTTGGATTGGCAGGAGGGGGACTTCACCAAATCGTTCAACGAATTGGCCAACGTCGTCGGCAACTGCCTCAACCGCACCGTCAAGATGATCCATCGCTATCGCGGCGGCAAACTCCCGGCGGCGGGAACGGAGATGCCGGAACTCGATGGTCGGCTCATGGCCCAAGGCGAATCGCTGCAAGGCCAGTTGGCACAGGCGTTTGCGAAATTGGAGCTCCAGCAGACGGCGCTGTTGCCGGTGGAATTGGCCCGGGCCACCAACGGGTATATCGAGGCGACCGAGCCGTTCAAGCTGGCCAAGGACCCCGCCCAGGCCGCCCGGCTGGACGCGGTGCTGCACCGCTCGGCCCAGTCGATCCGACGGGTGCTGGTGGGCTTGCTGCCGATCTTGCCGGAAAAGGCCGCCGAGGGATTGCGGCAGTTGAATATCGATCCGGCCGGCAAGTCGTTGTCGGAATTGTTCGACACC
>JBBSAF010000123.1:0-7744 GCA_038252525.1 Tepidisphaerales bacterium | reverse complement strand
TACACAAGTCGCCTGCGCCCCCCCCGGGATTCGTGTAGCTCAGCCGCCCTCGGCTGAGAGGCTGTGAACTTTTCCCATCGGGGACAAAAACACCCCGTTCTTTTGGCTGAAAACGAGGCTTTTTTCCCGGAAATTCAATAAATCCACAAACTCTGAGTGAGGGGTCGATCGCGTACGCATGGGCGACACAGCCGAGGGCGGCTATGCTACATACCTCTTGGCAGGGGCGTGGTTTAGGGTGGAAGCGGACTTGTGTATAGCAACGAGGTGACAACCCTCCCGCGACTCCCCTTCGCCACCGAGGGCCCTCCGCCTCCGCCATTGCCCATCCCCTTCCGACCCGTGTCCTTCCGGCCCGTTTGCCCGCCCGTTGCCCCTTCCCTACCATACTCCCATGACCAACACCCCCGCGATTGCACCCGACGCCGCCGGGCATTTCGGCCCCTACGGCGGAACCTTCGTCCCCGAAACCCTCGTCTCCGCCCTCGAACAATTACGCGATGAATATGATCGCGCCAAAGCCGATCCCGACTTCGACGCCGAGTTCCGACAACTCCTCCGCGACTTCGTGGGCCGGCCTTCCCGACTCTATTTCGCCCAGCGCCTCACCGAAAAACTCGGCGGCGCCCGCATTTACCTCAAGCGCGAGGACCTCAACCACACCGGCGCCCACAAGATCAACAACTGCGTCGGCCAGGCTCTGCTCACCCGACGCATGGGCAAGAAGCGCGTCATCGCCGAAACCGGCGCCGGCCAACATGGCGTCGCCACCGCCACCGTCGCCGCCCTCTTCGGATTCCAATGCGACGTCTTCATGGGCGCCGAGGATGTCCGACGCCAGGCATTGAACGTCTTCCGCATGAAGCTCATGGGCGCCAACGTCATCGAGGTTCATTCCGGCCTCAAAACCCTCAAGGACGCCCTCAACGAGGCCATGCGCGACTGGATGGGATCGGTCGAATCGACCCACTACATCATCGACACCGTCGCCGGACCGCACCCGTTTCCGCAAATGGTCCGCGATTTCCAATCCGTCATCGGCGCCGAGACCAAGTCCCAATCCCTCGAGATTTTCGGCCGCCTGCCGGATTATGTCATTGCGTGCGTCGGCGGCGGATCCAACGCCGCAGGCATCTTCGCGCCGCTGGCGGGCGATGCGGAAGTGAAACTCATCGGCGTCGAGGCCGGCGGACGCGGCTCGGCCCTCGGCCAGCACGCCGCCACCCTCAGTTTCGGCCGCCCCGGCGTCCTCCATGGGTGCCTGTCCTACGTCCTCCAAGACGACGACGGCCAGACCGCCGATGTCCACTCGGTCTCCGCCGGGCTGGATTATCCCGGCGTCGGCCCGGAACACGCCGCATGGAAGGACAGCGGCCGCGTTCAATACACGTCCATCACCGACGCCGAATCCCTCGAGGCGTTTCAATTGCTCGCCCGCTGCGAGGGGATCATCCCCGCCCTCGAAAGCGCCCACGCCATCGCCCATGTCGCCAAACTCGCCCCCACCCTCGCCAAGGACAAGATCATCGTCGTGAACCTCTCCGGCCGCGGCGACAAGGACTGCCAGGAGGTCGCGCGCCTCATTGGAACCCCCTGAACCCGCCCCATCCGTCGGCGCCGCCGTCACGGACGATCCGTCCGTCATCAACGGCATAGACCGCGCCAACGGAAATCGACCCGCCGGACCACCCCCCAAACCCCGAAAAACCGAATTGGCGACCCCGCCAAGGCGGTTTTATCGTCACTCCGGCCCATGCCGCGTCCTCCGGCCACCCGCGAACCGCATCAAAAAAATAATTTGCTTGCCGCCGAAGTTGGGGCACACTCCAAGTGTCGTTCGTGCGATGGTCCCGACAAACGGGGTGATCCGCGACCGACATGATCAGGTGGGTATCCGACCCGTCCATCCGTGAAGTTCCGGCCATCGCCCCCCAAGGCGAATCAGGACCGGTCCCACACGGACGAATGCGGTTGCATCCTCCACACTTGTCATATTGTGTCGAAAACACTGGACGCGTGTGTCCAGCCGGGTGGATGGGAATCTCAACGACGGCCCCATCACCCCGGTCTTCCAACGTTTTGTTGTTGCCGTCGTTTTTAGGAGGTTTGTCATGGTTCGTTCCTTCATCAAGGGCTCCGCCCTCGCTCTCGTCGCCGGCGCCGTGCTCGCCGGTTCCGCCACCACCGCCCAGGCCGGTTCGCTGGTCGCCGGCGGCTGGCAGGCCAACTGGGACTCGTCGTTCGAGGACTCCAGCGGCACGTTCGTCACCCTCACCCTGTTGGCCGAGACCAACGACGCCATCGTGCTCCAGAAGGTCGCCGCCTTCACCAGCGGCCCCGACCAGTACGGTCTGATCGCACCCATCGAGATCAACTTCTCCCAGTTGACCCGCGATGCGGCCAAGAAGATCGTCATCACGTCGGAGAACGTCTGGAACAGCACCGGCAGTGATTGGGACAACTTCAAGTTCATCATCGAGGATGGCACCACCGGCGATCCGGCCAAGGATGTGCATTTCAACATCCAGGAATCGTTCCTCGACGGCAACCCGTTCGATGCCAGCCCGTTCTCGACCTACACCGCCAGCGGGATCACCGCCCTGCCCCAGACCCTCACCTTCGCCGGCGGCGTCGTCGCCGACGGAACCGTGTGGACCCCGGGCATCGGCACCAATCCCGACGCCGGCGAGGTCGTCATCAACGCCAACCCGTCGATGACCGGAACGACCCGTTTCGTGTTCAAGGAACTCCCCCATGCCGTTCCGCTCCCCGCGGCCGCGTGGATGGGCCTGAGCAGCCTGGCGTTCATCGCGATCCCCCGCGCCGTCCGCAAGGCCCGCGCCCTGATCGCCTGAACCCCGACGGTCGCCGCCGTGGCGACCATGTGATCCACCTGTTCTCTTGCGGGGACCGACCGGAAACGGCCGGTCCCCGCTTTCTCGCGCCGTCCGATCGTCCGCGCCCCCACCCACCAATCCATCGCTCCCCCGCCCCGTTTCTCCACCGCAGGGTGTGCCCAAAAATCCGGGCAACGTGGCGCTTCGAGCGACACGACCTCCGTTTCCGATAGCGCCAGAGCGGGTCGGCCCGACGAATCGCGCGGCTTGCCCGGAAAAATGGGCACACCCCCACCGCACGGTCCCTCTCCCGCCCTTGACCCCCGACCCCGCCGCTTTATCATCGCGCCGGGGCCATTTGGCGAAAGGATCGAGCGTGAATCAGCCGACGCCGCGACAGTCATTTTCAGAAATCTTCTCCCGCCTGCGCCAACGTCGCCAGGTCGGCCTCCTGCCTTTCATCCCCGCCGGCTATCCCGACCTCGGCGCCACCGCCGCCCTCATCCCCGCCCTCCAGGCAGCCGGCGCCTCGGCCATCGAGATCGGCATCCCCTTTTCCGACCCCATCGCCGACGGGCCGACCATCCAACACGCCTTCGCCGACACCCTCGCCCGCAAGGTCCGCGTCGCCGACATCTTCGACACCGTCGCCTCCGTCCGCGCCTCGGTCTCGATCCCGCTGGCCGCCATGGTCAGCCACAGCATCGTCTTCCGTCACGGCGTCGAGCGATTCGTCGTCGATGCCAAACGCGCCGGTTTCGACGGTCTCATCATCCCCGACCTGCCCCCCCCCGAGGCCCAGGCCGTCTGCGCCGTCATCCGCGCCGCCGGACTCGACACCATCCTCATGGTCTCCCCCACGACCCCCCTTGCCCGCCGTAAACAGATCGCCGATCTCTGCTCCGGCTTCGTCTACTACCTCGCCGTCTCCGGCGTGACCGGGGCCCGCGCCGCCCTCCCCCCCGATCTCGCCGCCAACATCCGCCAACTCAAGACCCTCACCCGCCTGCCGGTCGCCGTCGGATTCGGGGTGTCCGAGGCGTCCCATGTCGCCCAACTCGCCCAGTTCGCCGACGCCGCCATCGTCGGCAGCGCGGTGGTGCGGAAGATCACCGAACACGCCGGCGACGGCCCCGACGCGATCGCCGCCGTCGTCCGCGAGTTTTGCGAATCCTTGCTATCATCTCCGGCGCCCGTCTGATAAGCGCCGATCCAGTGACGATTTTATGGATGCGGTCCAACCTTAATCCCACCTGCGTGTCTGATCCATGGAAGCTCGTCCGACCGACAGCACGACGACGGCACCCCCGACCCGCCCCGACGCGCTCTTGGTCGCCCGGACGCTCGCCGGCGAGCGGTCGGCCTTCGATGAGCTGATCGGACGCTACCAGCGACAGGCCGTCGCGGTGTCCTATCGCTTGCTTAATAACTCGCACGATGCGTTGGAGGTGACGCAGGACGCCTTCCTGAAGGCCTATTCCAGCTTGGCTTCGCTCCAGCGTCCCGAGGCGTTCGGCGGCTGGTTGATGCGGATTGTCTCCAATTTGTCGCTCAACCACCGCCGCGGGCGCAAGTCCCGCTCGCAACTGCCTTTGGACGATTGCCTGGACGGATCCGAAGGCGGCGGCGCCGGTGGAAGCGACTATCAAGCCAAGTCCGGCGACCCCTTGCGAACCCTCCAAAGCCGCGAGATGGGCGCCCGGCTGGCCGAGGCCTTGACGGAACTGTCGGATAAACAAAGACTGGCATTGACGATGTTCACGATCGAAAAAATGCCCCAAAAACAGGTTGCCGAGGCCTTGGATTGCAGCGTCGAGGCCGTCAAGTGGCACGTGTTCCAAGCCCGCAAGAAACTCAAGGAGCTTTTGAAGGACTACATTTAGCGCAACCGATGATCGGAACGGATGTTATGAACGACGAGCAACTCCAATTCACCCTCAGCCAATACGTTGACGGCACGCTGTCGCCTCTCGCCGTCGTCGCCTTGGAGGCCCACCTCGCCAACGACGCCGATTCCCGCGCGCTGTTGGCCGAGTACCGGGCACTGGATGCGGTGGTAGCCGCCGCCATTGAACCCCCACCGGTTGTGGATTACGCCAAACTGTGCGCCCGCATCGCCCAAGCGCTGGACGAGGCCCCGGTGCCGGAATCGTCTACGGTCAAACTGTCGTGGTGGGGCTGGCCAACCAAGATGGCGCTGGCCGCCGGCGTGCTCCTCTTCGGCTTCCTCTGGCTGAATATGCTCCTCGGTCCCACCGGCGGCGCCCCCGGCGTCGTCACGGTTCCGACCCCGCCGTTGGCCGCCGCCATCACCCACATCCAAGTCATGCCCGTCGAACCCGCCACCGGCCCGGCCATCGCGCGAATCACCATCGGCCCGGCCCCCCAGGTCGCCCACCTGCCCGCCCTCGCCCACTACGACGATTGGGCCTCCGCCCGCCCGTCCCAGGTTCTCATCGCCGCCAGCCAAGGCCAAGCCCACGAATCGGTGCTGCCGTATTGAGCGGTCGCCCAAGGATCGCCTGTGAAATACCGCCAGCTTATCGCGTTGATCGAGGCCAACGGTTGGCGTTCGGTGCGGCAAGCCGGATCGCACATTCAGTTTCGCCATGCCGTGAAGCAGGGTACTGTCACCGTGCCCGGTGGTGGTAAACTGAATCGGGACGCCCCGCCGGGCATTGTCAACAGCGTCAAGCGGCAAGCGGGTTTCAAATGAGGTGACCAATGAGCCACTATGCCATTGTGATCGAGCGGGGTGACGACGGAAGTTATTCGGCGTACGTGCCGGACCTGCCGGGTTGCGTGTCCTGTGGCGACACCTTGGAGGAGCTGCGCGGAAATATCCGCGAGGCGATCCATCTCCATATCGAATCCTTGCAGGAAAACGGCGAAGCCGTTCCCCCGGCGGCGGCGATGATCGAACGCGTGGACGCCGCCTGACCACCGCTTGACCGGCGGGCGGGACAAGTCGGCGGCGGGGGGGTATAAACCACCGCCATGTCCACACCCGAACCCAAGAAACGGATTTTGACCGGCGACACTCCCACCAGGCGCCTGCACCTGGGGCATTATGTCGGCAGCATCGAGAACCGGCTGGCGCTGCAGGGCGCCTACGACTGCTATTTCCTCATCGCCAACAAGCACGCCTTCACCAATCCCGCCCGGGCCGAGCGCCCCGATGACATTCGCCAGAGCGTCATCGACATCGCCACCGATTGGCTGGCGGTGGGCATCGACTCGAACCAAAGCACCCTGCTGATCCAAAGCGAGGTGCCGGCCATCGATGAATTGACCTTCTTTTTCTCCATGCTGATCCCCTTCAACCGGGTGATGCGAAACCCCACGCTCAAAGAGGAGATCCGCGACAAGGGCCTCGGGGACAATTATCCTTTCGGATTCCCGCTGTATGCCGTCGGCCAGTGCGCCGACATCTTGGTGTTCCGCCCGGAATTGGTCCCCGTCGGCGAGGACCAATTGCCGCATCTGGAGCTCTGCCGCGAGGTGGCCCGCCGATTCGACCAGATGTATTGCGGCGTCGATCCCCACACCGAGGACCGCGATTACGTCCCGGCCGGCGGAATATTCCCGGTGATCCAGCCCAAACTCGGCCGCGTCACCCGCCTCGTCGGCACCGGCGCGCCCAATCCCGAGACCGGCGAGCTGCTGAAAATGAGCAAGTCGCTCAACAACGCGATTTTCCTCAGCGACGACGCCGACACGGTCAAGAAAAAGGTGATGGGGATGTACACCGACCCCAACCGCATCCGCGCCACCGACCCCGGCCGGGTCGAGAACAACCCGCTGTGGACCTTCCACGAAACCTTCAACCCCGACGCCCCCTGGGTGGCCGAACACGAGGAGCTGTATCGCCAAGGCAAGGTCGGCGATGTGGCGATCAAGAAGGCCTTGATCGAAGTGCTCAACACGATCCTCGAGCCGATCCGCCAACGCCGCAAACAGTACGAGAACCGCGCCGACGACGTGATCGACGTCCTCCGCGACGGCACCCGCCGGGCCAACGTCGTGGCCGAGGAGACGCTGGCGATGGCGAAAAAAGCCATGAAACAGGACTATTTCGGACGGTCATTGGAAATCCATTGAGGGGGGGGGAAATACGAAGGTTTGGATTGGATCGAGGACACGGTTTTGGAGCAGGGCATCAGTACAATCCGCACCGCGACGGGGCCGACTGGTGTCCTGCCGGTTGATTCGGCGGGGACGCCGCGCCCCGGCGACGTGGGGGTGGGTTCATGGCGGATCGACGGGACGGGCATGACGCGAATTGAATTGTCACGAATCGGCAAGCGTTTCGGCGCGACGGTGGCGCTCGACGCCATCGACCTCGTCATCGACGCCGGCGAACTGTTCTTCCTCCTCGGCCCCAGCGGGTGCGGCAAGAGCACGCTCCTGCGACTCGTGGCCGGTCTGCATGAACCGACGACCGGGACCATCCGCTTCAACGGACGCGATGTCACCGACCTGGGAACCGAAAAACGCAACGCCGTGATGTGTTTCCAAAGCTACGCCCTTTGGCCGCATCTGTCGGTGGCCGACAATGTCGCGTTCGGGCTGGAGGTCCGCGGGCTGTCGCGGATGGATCGCAAAAAGCGCGTGGACGAGGCCTTGGCACTCGTGCAAATGACCCCGTACGGCGCCCGCAAACCCAATCAACTCTCCGGCGGCCAACAGCAGCGCGTCGCCTTGGCCAGGGCGATGGCGGTTCGCCCCGACTGCTTGCTCCTCGATGAGCCGCTGAGCAACCTCGACGCCAAGCTACGCGGCGAGATGCGGGCCGAGATTCGCCGCATCTGCAAGAGCGCCGGTTTCACGACGATCTACGTCACCCACGACCAGAAGGAGGCCCTCAGCATCGCCGACCGGATCGCGGTCCTGCGCGACGGGCGAAT